>DUUZ01000124.1 GCA_012841255.1 Clostridiaceae bacterium | reverse complement strand
CCCCTCCAGACTGTCAAACTGCTCCTGAAGCAAGTTTTGTTCATGATCCCCGGCCACAGAAACAAGTCGGTTTCCAATCATATTCATAAGTCCTGCTTAACATTATTTGCTGTCCTGATGAATATATCAGTATTCAGACAGAAAAAATGCGCCATTCCGGCGCACCTTATGTGAAGGCACCGGCCGGGCCGGCCGGTGCCAGAAATCCTCGGATCAGACCTTGCGTCCGGGGTAGACCGCAAGTGCCGCCTTCAGGATCCGCATGGCCTCCTGCAGGTCTTCCTTGTTGAGCACATAGGCCACCCGGACCTCATCGACACCCATTCCGGGCGTCTGGTAGAAATTCTCGACAGGAGCCAGCATGACGGTTCCCCCGTCCAGCTCGAAGTCGGTCAGAAGCCAGATGGCAAAGTCCTCCGCATTGTCCACGGGGAGCTTGGCAATGGCGTAGAAGGCACCGCCCGGCTTTTCGCAGAGGACACCGTCCATGTCCTGCAAAGCTTCAATCAAAATATTGCGCCGTTCTTCGTAATTGGCCCGGATGGGGGCAAAATAATCGGGATCCAGATCGTAAAGGGCCTTGGAGCCGATCATTTCCAAGGTCGGTGCACAGAGTCTGGCCTGGCCCAGTTTCAAGGCTGCCGTCATCACGTCCCGGTTCTTGCTGGTCAGGGAGCCGATCCGGGCCCCGCAGGCTGAAAACCGTTTGGAGACACTGTCGATCATGATCACCCGGTCCAGGATATCCGTCATGGAGCCGAAGCTGGTCGCTGTCTTGCCGTCATAGCAGAACTCCCGGTAGACTTCATCCGCAATGATATAAAGGTTGCGGTCCCGGGCGATATCGGCCAGCATACGGACTTCCTGGGCACTGTAGACAACCCCTGCAGGGTTGCCGGGATTGGACAGCATGAAGGCCCGGGTCTTGTCCGTGATCAGGCTTTCGATGACTTCTCTTCCCGGTAGGGCGAAGCCGTTTTCCGGGTAGGTGGTAATGGGCTTGATCTCCGCCAGATAGGGAGCCGCGAAACCGCGGTAGTTGGTGTAGAAAGGCTCGGGTACCAGAACTTCCTCACCGGGGTCGCAGGCAATGATCAGGGCCCATTGCAGGGCCTCGCTGCCGCCGTTGGTGATGATGACATCCCCGGTCTCGTAGGGGAGTCCGATCCTCTGGTAATAGCGGGCAATGCTTTCACGCAAGGGCTCCCAGCCGTTGGAGTCTGCATAGGCCAGGACATCAAAGTCCGCCTCTTTCACGGCGTCCATGAATACCCGGGGTGTCTCGATATCCGGCTGCCCGATATTCAGATGATAGACCTTGGTGCCTCTCTTCTTGGCTTCATTGGCAAACGGAACCAGCTTGCGGATGGGTGAAGCCTGCATGGATTGACTGCGGACCGATATTTTCATTTGGTGGAATTCCCCCTTGCTGTCAGGTCGCCCCGAGGGTCCGGCCCTTGGAGGCGGTTTTTGAACTGGCTTTCGTGCTCATCATAGCACAGAAATGATCAAAGGCAGGGCCCTTCCAGGCCCTGCCTTCTGCTCTTTCAATCCTGCAAATCCAGGCTTTACAGGGTGTAGGATTTAAAGAATTCATCCACCAGCTGCTGGTGATGACCCAGGACGATCATGTGGTGGTTGGCGATGGGCCGGGTCGTGAAATAGTCGAGGCCAGAGGGGATTTCAAGCTTCATCTGGGTCCGGCAAAGGTCCCCCTCATGCATGCTGGTCAGCAGTCTGGCATCGGCCGCAAAATAGGTTTCAAAATCATCCATGCACTTGAAAACCGTGCAGGCACCCGGCTCAAAGTCGGCCGCCACCGAGATTCCCAGGCCGCTTTCGAAGTGGGTCGTCAGCCTGTAATTATCGGACATATTCAGGGGCAGGATACAGTGGGCAAAAACGATCTCACGCTCTGCCGGATAAAGGCGGGAGGGATTGACCATGAAAACGGGCTGGCCGGTCAATTCCCCGATGACCGTCATGGAAACCAAGGAACGGCTGTCCCCTTCACAGGCGGCCCAGATACCCTCGGCATTCAGAATTCCAAGCGCCAGGCAACCGGTGATGCAAAAGGGTTCCAGGAGGTCGAAGCAGCGCAGGGTGAAGCCGTCCAGTTCATACTTGTCGACCAGCCGCCGGCAGGCCCCGTAGACCTCCAGCGCCTTCTCCATGGCTTCGCCCTCGTAGCCCTTGGCCTTGAGCTCCAGCGTCCACTTGTTGTCCTCATAAGTTGCCTTGCGGATTTCCTCAGAGACTTCCTCCATGGAGATATGGACCAGTTCCATGCCTGAACGCCGGCGGAGGAGATCGGCGTCCACCGGCCTGCTGATCAGCCAGTCGGATTCCCCTGTCACGCCCAATCTCATGCCTTGGAGCTTGCGGCGCGTATCCGCAACCCGGAGAAGGATGGCAAGTCTGCCGGCGATCTCTTCAGGTGTCCCGTGAAGAATTTCACCCTTGCCGCCCTGCTCATTCAGATAGGATAGGATCTCCATGGAGGCGGCCAGGGAGTTGTGGGAGCGGGTAGTCAGCAGGACATAGGGGCCTTTCACCTTGTCGTAGAGGGCCTTGAAGACCTGCTCGGAGCCGCCCGACCCGACCAGGACCAGACGGAGGGATTCCTTCTCAAAAACGGCCGCATCCCCGGTCACAGTAAGTGTTTCACCGAGGGCCTGCGAAACCTGGGCAAGATAGTCCTCCAGGGACTTGATCAGATGGGGGTCCCGGTTGTCGTCGGGTGCCTTGACCAGCCATACGAATTTTGCCATATGCGTCTCCTTGTCTTTGAATAGGTGATACTCATTTACAGTTGGATAGCGGCTTTGCG
Source organism: Clostridiaceae bacterium (assembly GCA_012841255.1). Lineage (GTDB taxonomy): Bacteria > Bacillota > Clostridia > Saccharofermentanales > DTU023 > UBA4923. Next base: position 110 of record DUUZ01000124.1, on the reverse strand, counting down.
AAAAGCCTTCCGACCGCTTTATTCCGTGCTCATCATAGCATACCGGGATATGAAAGAACGGGGCCTTGCGGGCCCCGTCCTGCATCCTTACGCTTCTTGTCCGGCTAGTT
>DUUZ01000123.1 GCA_012841255.1 Clostridiaceae bacterium | reverse complement strand
TTTATTCGTCCAGGATGCCGTACTCATCCAAAAGTTCCACCATCTTGAAGTAACCGGCCTCAATAATCCCCGGACAGATCCTGTTGGATAATTCCTTATCCCCGTGGATCAGGTCCTCGCAGCGGTCCGTTCCGTACTCCTCCCGGAACCAGTCCACGTACTTCTTGACTATTTCCTTGTACTCCTCGTGGGGAATATCCTCCGCCTGGCCCTTGCCGGTGAAATAGCCGATGGCGGCCGCTCCGCCTGTCAGGACCCCGCAGGCAGATCCGGCGTTGCCCATGCCGCCTGTATGGCCCGACATAGCCCGGATCAGGCCGGGGTTTTCCTCACCCTTAAGATCTAGGGCCAGCTTGGCCATGACCTGGGAACAGCCCCCAATCCCCTGTTTTTTCAATTCCAGCAGAACCATATCAAAATCCATGGTCACTTCCTCTTTTCTTGTAAACACCCAGGAAGTAACGATCCCCCTCGCAAGATTGGGGGTACTTCCTCTCCGTCATCCAGATCCAGCGGGCAATAAAGGGCTTAATATGCTCCGACCCATCCTGCCAATGAAGGAGATCAAAACCGGAGAGTGTCACCGGCATTTCATCCGTTATGTCCGACAGTAAAAGAAGGCCTTCCTCTTTCAGCACCCTGCTTATTTCTTTCTGAATGTTAGCTCGTCTTTCACCTTCAAAAAGAGACAGACTGCATTCACAAAGAACAGCGTCGAAGGTCTTATCCGGAAAGGGAATCTTTTCCCCGGCCTCCCAGGAGCAAAGGCTTTTTTCTTTTATTCCCGGATGCTTGGTCTTTGCATGCTCCAGGACATTTGCCCGGTCGACTCCGCAAATCTCAAAGCCTGCCTTCCGAAAAACTTCCAGACTGTCTCCGGCTCCGCAGCATAGATCCAGGATACGGCTTCCTCGTTTGAGGCCGCTCTTCTCCAAAAGCCAGCGGGTGGTTATTTCCCCGCCCGGGTGACCCAGGTCAAAGGAGCGCCAGTCCTCACTTTCAAAATGGCCGGTCACTTGTCCTCCAGGGCCCGCTCCACCTCCAGGATCTTGCCTATGGCCAGCTCCTCCGGGATCAGGCCGGCCCCGCATTGGGGGCATTTGGGCATGAGGATGGGAAAGTCATTTCCCATGTAGTGGAGGTGAATCTCCCCGTTTTCCAGGGGGACATTGCAGCAGCCGCAGAAGAGTTCCCCTTCCGTCAGATCAAAAATCTCATGGTACTTGGTATTCATCCGCGAATCTCCATCCTGTGACTATAGGCTCTTTTGACCCTGAAGCCTTCACCCTCCGGTTCAAAGTAGACCCAGTAGGTCACATTTCCGATCTTTTTGTGGGCGATATGAAGGCCGGTCTTCTTCTCCAAAATGAAGCACTTGGATTTTACCGCTTCTTCAATCACCTGCCGGATATCCTCCTCCAGGATCAGGCGCTGATCCAAGAGCTCTGCCAGATCCTCATCGTAAGTTAATCTCATACGGTCCTTCTCCTCCTCCTTGATTCCCCAAAGCTCAAAAAGCATACTCCGCCTGAGATATTCCCGGTTGTCCTGACGAAGGGAATAGCCCGGAGCCTTCCGGTCTTCATCCGCTCCTCCAAAAAGGAGTTCCAGGAGATGAACGGACCGGGCCCCCTCCCGGCTGAAACGGTCCCGGCAGCCCATGCAGTAAGTCAGCCTTGTCTCATCCACATCCTGGATGGCAAAGCGGGTCATGGTTTGAGCCATGCCGGCATTGGAAAACTGGACCAGGCCCCCATAGCCGCAGCAGGGGGACTGCTCCCCGGTATAGTAAGGCTCATGGACCTCACAGCCCAGCTCCTCCAGAATAATCCGGACGGCCTCCCGGGTCTCCTCCATGTCACGGGCTCCGCAGGCATCGTGGATAGTCAGCGGTATAGGCCGGTCAATCTCGGGCAGACCCGTCT
>DUUZ01000122.1 GCA_012841255.1 Clostridiaceae bacterium | reverse complement strand
TTGCCGTCCAGAAAATCGTTGGGACCGATGATGCCCGAAGGCTGGACAATGAGGGCGTCCATGCCGGACCGTGCGGCATCCAGCACCAGCTGGGAGGCCATGGCCTTGGACTTGGCATAATCGCCGTAGACCAGATCGGGGTCGTAATGATCGATCTCTTCCATGACATCGTCGGGATTCTCCGGGAAGGGCAGGGTGTGGATGGTGCCGCAGTAAAGGAAGCGGTCCGCCTGCTGGGCTCTGGCCATTTCAAGCATGTTGCGGGTGCCTTCGACATTGACCTGGTAGACGCGGGGGCCGGCATGGGCATAGATGGTGATCATGCTGGCCATATGAAGGACGGTGACAGGCCGGTTTCCCAGACCGGCAAAAAGCGGCTCCAGAGATGAACGGTCGGTCACATCTCCTGAGACGACTTCAATTTTCAAACCTTCCAGGGCCTTGGGGCGTTCGTTTTCCAAAATGAAGGCCCGGACCTCTTCGCCCTGACCGGCCAATTTTCTGACGACGGTATTCCCCAGGTGGCCGGAGGCGCCGGTGACAATCCAGAGCCTGTTTTTTTCTTCCTTCTTCATTTTTTAATCCTTTCAAAACTTACATCCTTATAGTAACAAGAGAGCCCTTTTGTATTTCCGACAGTATGTGAACATACTTTAACGACACTGTGTCATTTTTGAAAGACATGCTTCTTCAGCCGGTCTTCTGGGGTAGAATCGGGGGACAAGGTTAGGGTGGGCAGCAGGAAAGGAGAGTTCCCTGCCGCCTGCCTCATATCAAAGGAGAAATCAAAATGACCCCAAAGCGCTTGATCAGTTTTCTATTGGCCGCCATCATGGTCCTGGCCCTCTGGCCCTCGGCCGTCCTGGCCGATGATCTGGTACCCTACCTGGATGAAAACGGAGCCGAACAGTCCGTTTCCCGGTCCGTCCTGACGGTGATCGGGGAGGGACAGGTCCCTCCCGCCTTATCCGGAGGCTGGTATCTTCTGACCGGGACCGTGACTGTGGACCGGACCCTGCCGGTGACAGGCCAGGCCCATCTGATTCTGGAAGACGGATCCATGCTGGATGTCAGGGGGGAAAATAACAAGGCCGGAGTTCAAGTCACAAGCGGCGCCGGCCTGACCCTCTATGCCCAGTCGGAAGGTGAAGACATGGGTCGGCTGTCTGCGCTGGGGGGCGTCGACGGCGCCGGCATCGGCGGCGGCAAGAGCCAGGCGGCCGGAAACATCACCATCAACGGTGGCTCTATCCGGGCGGAGGGCAAGGGCACCTTTACCTTCGGAGGCGGAGCCGGCATCGGCGGCGGCCGGGTGGGTAACGGCGGCCAAACCGTCATCAACGGAGGCCAGGTGACCGCTATCGGAGGCCTTTACGGGGCCGGAATCGGCGGGGGTGACACCGGCAGCGGAGGCATCATCATCATCAACGGGGGCCAGGTGACCGCTGTTGGCGGCGGCGAGGCCCATAACGGCGGCGGAGCCGGGATCGGCGGCGGCTGGCTCCGGCCGGGCGGGAACATCACCATCAATGGCGGTGACGTGGATGCAGAAGGCGGCGAGTATGCAGCCGGCATCGGGGGCGGCACGGAAGCGGACGGCGGCGTCATTGCCATCCATGGCGGGACCATCACGGCCCGGGGCAAGGACGGCCTCTACAAGGAAGCCGGTGCCGGCATCGGCGGCGGCGGCGAAGGCGGCGGAGGCTCCCTGCTTATAACCGGCGGCCAGGTCCGGGCCCAGGGCGGCGGGGAGGCACCCGGGGCCGGCCCCGGCGCTGAAGGTGAAGCCGGGACGGTCCGCATTGAGCCTGCTGAAGGCTTGAGAATTCAGCTCAGAGCTTCCAATACTTCCGGTTCTCCCGATTTCGAACAAACGGTCACCTATCCGGCGGCCTATTCCTACAGCGGAGGCTACAGCTTCTTTGAGCTT
>DUUZ01000121.1 GCA_012841255.1 Clostridiaceae bacterium | reverse complement strand
CCGGATCGATCGGCATGATGGTCATGGCCGGATTCGGCATGCTGCTCAGCCCCTTCATCATTGCCATGTCGTCCTGGCTGGGCAATCTTCTGGGCCGTCATGCAGTAACGGCCGGCGGCCGCTTCCAAAGTGATCATCTTACGGGAGGGCTTTTATTCCGCTTCCTGGGAGGTGTAGGCGTTGCCTTCGGCATCTTCCTTTTGATCAGTTCGGTTTTGCAGCTGATCTTCGGGATCCTGGCCTGGAAGAAGCGCAATGATCTGGCGCACACGGCTTTTCCCCTGGGGGTGGGCATCGCCTTTGCCGTCCTTGCTCTCCCTTCAGCTATGACGGGAGTGGGCCTCATTTCCCTGGCCTTTCCGGTCCTGGTCATCATCGGGGCTTCCATGAACCGCCAGCAATACCATGAAATACAGTCATTTTACAGCCAGCCGCCCGCTCCGCCCCCGGCGGATGAGGGCAGCCAGAGCTGAGCCTGTCCGTCCATGACAGATCTTCCTCTCCCGGCCCCGGTGCGTTCCCTGATCCGGCGACTTGAGGACGCCGGCTACCCGGTCTATGCGGTCGGGGGTTATCTGCGGGACTTTCTTCTGGGCTTGAAAACCCACGATATCGATCTGGCGACGGCGGCCAGACCTGAAGAAACGGTAGGGGTTCTGGCGGATTACCGGATCATCCCGACAGGGCTGCAGCATGGCACCCTGACCGTTCTGGCGGAAGGCCTGCCGGTCGAGGTCACCACCTTCAGGCAGGACGGCTCCTATTCCGATCACCGCCGGCCGGACCGGGTCCGCTTCACCTCCAGCATCCGCGAGGATCTCTCCCGCCGGGACTTCACCATCAACGCCATGGCCTGGAGGCGCGAAGAGGGCTGGATCGACCCCTGGGGCGGCCGCCCTGACCTGGAAAGCCGCATCGTCCGGGCGGTCGGGGATCCGGTCATCTGCTTCCGGGAGGAAGCGCTCCGCATCCTCCGGGCCGTCCGGCTGTCCTCGGAACTGGGTTTCCGGATTGAGGAAGAGACGGAGAAGGCGCTGATGTCCGGCCGGGAACTTCTGGTCCATGTCGCCAGTGAACGGGTCCGGATGGAAGTGGAACGCCTCCTGGGCGGAAGGGATGCGGAAAGGGTTCTTCTTGAATTTGACGTTCTTCTGAAAACAGTTCTCCCGGAACTGGCCTTCCTTTTGCAAGGAGATGGCCAGCTGTACCGCCGGGCGGCAAAACGTGCGGCCGGAGTCAGGCCGGATCCGGTTCTGCGCTTTGCGGCCTTCCTTCATGAGGCGGAGAGCCCCGAGGCGGTGCAGGAGGCGGCCCGCAGGCTCCGTTTCAGCCGGTCGGATACAGCCCGGATCGTCAGGCTGACCCGGGCCGGGGATCTGGAACTTGAGGCAAAGGCTGAAAGTATTTGGCCGGCCTGGCAGTCCCTGGGGGAACGACTATTCTCCGACTTACTGGAACTCCGATCGGTCTTCGACCGTGCCGGTGTGGAAAAAATCCAAAAAGAAGCCCGGGATCTCTCGGACCGGGGCCGGCTCCTGCAGCTTTCCGACCTGGCCCTGGACGGGCATGACCTGCAAAAGCAGGGTTACAGGGGCTCCCGGATCGGCCGCCTGCTTCAAGAACTTCTCCGGCGGGTCTGTGAAGAGAGTCTTCCCAACCAGAAAGAGCGTCTTTTG
>DUUZ01000120.1 GCA_012841255.1 Clostridiaceae bacterium | reverse complement strand
TCGATGGCCGACGGTTCCCTGCCCAGGATGGACTTGACCATCCTTCTCTGGATGGAGGGGAAGAGCTGGGAGCGGGCACCCGTGATGCCGCCGGAACCGGTCTCCTCCTTGTCGTAGAGAACCACCATGCCCGTTCTTGTCAGAGGTGTCTCCACGTCGATCAGGGCCTTCAGGGCCGTATAGGCACAGACCCGGTCATCCTGGCCATAGCCGCCGATCATGGAACGGTCAAAGCCCACATCCCGGGCCAGGCTGGCCGGGACGATCTCGATCTCGGCTGTGACCAGATCGCGCTCGGTAATCTTATGGTGATCGAAGAGAAGCTTCAAAACACCAAGCTTGAAGCGCTCCTTGATTTCCTCCCCGCCCGGGAAGGGGATGCTGCCGACCAGGACATTCAGTTCTTCGCCTTCGATGACTTCGGCTGCGGATTTTTTCATCTGGTCTGCGCCCAGGTGAGGCAGAAGATCGGTGATGGTGAAGACCGGATCCTCCGGCTTCTCCCCGATATTGAGCTTGACGGTCTCCCCGTTCTTCAGGATGACGACCCCGTGTAGGGAGAGCGGCGTGGCCGCCCACTGGTACTTCTTGATGCCGCCGTAGTAGTGGGTTTTCAGAAGAGTCAGGTCATCCGATTCGTACATGGGGTTGGGTTTCAGATCCAGCCTGGGGGAATCGACGTGGGCACCGATCAGGTTGAAGCCCATAAGCGGATCCCCGGTCCCGATGACAGCGGCCACCAGGCCCTTGCCGTGTACGCTCTCATAGACCTTGTCCCCTGCTTTCAGAGGCTTGTCGCTCTCAAAGACCCGGAAGCCTTCCGCCTCCAGAAGTTCGACCGCATGGTCCACAAACTCGCGCTCGGTCTTCCCCCGGTCCAGGGCTGTTTTATAGTCTTCGGCGAAGTCCATGATGGCTTTCATCTCTTCTTTATTCTCAGGATCCCAAAGATTCTTGAAGGAGAAAGTCAATTCCTTGTGAAGCTCTTCCGCTTCTTTTTTTCTGTCTGCCGCATCAGTCATGGTCGTCTTCCTTTCGTAACTGTCTTAGTGTTCGTGCTTCTCGCCCAGGATCTTGAATTTGGCCTGGCGTTCAGCAGTCATCATGTCATGGTCCAGATAATACTGTTCCAGGGCTTTTTTCACAGCCTGCTCAGCCAGGACCGAACAGTGCATTTTGACCTTGGGCAGGCCGTCCAGGGCTTCCGCCACGGCCTGGTTGGTAATGTCCAGGGCTTCATCCGTCGTCTTTCCGATGATCAGTTCGGTCGCCATACTGGAGGTGGCGATGGCCGAACCGCAGCCAAAGGTCTTGAACTTGGCATCGACGATGATGTTGTCCTCTATTTTCAAATCCATCTTCATGATATCCCCGCAGATGGGATTGCCGACCGTACCGGTTGCATCAGCGTCTGCGATCTCGCCCATATTGCGCGGTTTCATGAAATGGTCAAGTACTTTTTCACTGTATTGCATAACAATAACCTCCCTTGGGACAGGTCCGGGACTAGAGCCCGTAACCGCCCTCTATTTTAACATCGATTCCGCCCTCGGGCGGAATCAGGGCAGTAAGCCGCCCCCTTTGGTAATCCGAATAAAGCGGCGACATATCCCGCAGCCTTTCGATGACCAGGGGGATGTCGATAAGGAAGCGGTCCACTTCCTCATCCGTCGTCTCCCGGCCGATGGAAATACGCAGGGAACCGTGGGCGATCTCTGCCGGCATCCCGATACCCAAAAGGACATGGGAGGGATCCAGCGAGGCCGAGGTACAGGCCGAACCGCTGGACGAGGCGTAGCCCAGGGCATCCAGCAGAAGGAGGATGGACTCCCCTTCAATGAACTCAAAAGAGAAGTTGGCATTATTGGGCAGCCTCTTCT
>DUUZ01000119.1 GCA_012841255.1 Clostridiaceae bacterium | reverse complement strand
GACCAGGATGGGCTTGATGGAAGACCCGGGCTGCCGGTAGGCCTGGGTGGCCCGGTTGAAGATCATGTTGCTGGTCTTCTCGCCAAAACCGCCCACCATGGCCACGATCTGCCCCATGCTGTCCTCCTGGTTGGAGACGATGGTGACCCCGGCCTGGGGGATCTGGGGACTGTCGGGCAGGGCGTCATAGTTGGCCGAGAAGAGTTCCTTCTTCTTGAAGCTTTCCTCAGCGATTTTCTGGATCTCCGGATCCATGGTCGTCTCGATGGTCAGGCCGTGCTGGTAGACGGCGACACTGGCCAGCTGGTAGGAATAGCCCCGCTGGACCATGAGCTGGGTGATGACCTCATTGATGACGGCATCCACAAAATAGGAATTGACTGAAGAGCCGGAGCCTGTATCCTGCTTGCTCACGAAGATCAGCTCCCGGTTCAGGGCATCCTGGTATTCGGCATCCGTGATCTTTTCGGTTTCCAGCATCTTGGCCAGGATGATCCGCATCCGCCGGAGAGCGTTGCGCTTGCCGTGCTCGGTGGCCGGGTTGTAGATGGAGGGCAGGTTGGGAATACCGGCCAGGAAGGCGCATTCAGCCAGATCCAGTTCCGAGACATCCTTGCCGAAGTAGGCCTTGGCCGCGGACTGGACCCCGACATACTGGCCGCCCATGGGAACCATGTTGACAAAGAGCTCCATGATCCCGTCCTTGTCCAGGCGTTTTTCCAGATCAATGGCCCGTTCCCACTCCTGGATTTTGCGCGGGGCCGACCGGTCATCGGCGCCCGACATCATCTTGACCACCTGCTGGGTGATAGTGGAGGCCCCGTGGGTATCGCCGCCGAAACTGAGGAAAATGTTGCCGATGGAGTTGGCGATCCGCTTGGGGTCGATTCCCTTATGGGTCTCGAAGCGTTCGTCCTCGATGGCGATGAAGGCATCGTCGATATAGGTTTTCTTGATGATGCTGATGGGCACGTACTCACGCAGGATATTCTGGGAGCCGGTCAGGACCGCAATCTCCGATCCGTTGCGGTCGTAGATATAGGTGGCCTCGTAAGTCTCTTTGATGTCGACGATTTCCAGGGGCCGGGCCGTGGAAATGTAGCCGGACAGCATGCCCAGGCCGCTGCCCCCGATGAAGGCCATGGCGGCCAGAAGGAGGACGGTGATCAAAAGAAGAGCTTTTTTGACGCCCGACCAGAGGGCGCCCGGAACAGAAACCACGGACATGCTTCGGGAGGGGCGGCCGCTGACCTTCTTGCGGAGCATTCTCTTGCTCTTCTTGTAGCGGCTGCTTTCCCGGATATCCGGCGGTAACCTGCGGCCCGAAGGCGGACTGGCCGGTCCGGCCGTCCGGGGCCTTGCCCCCGAAGACTTGGAATGCACCCGGGTCCGGTCGCCGGCCGGTCTGGCCGGGGGCCGGCTGTTTGAAAGCGACGGCCTGCGGACGCGGGGGGATTCGTTTTGATCGTAATCGTTCATATGTTCATAACCCTTTCAAGGGCAAAAAACCCGCCGGCCGTAAAGCTGGGCGAAGTCAAGGTCTCACTCTTCAAAGCACTCTATTTTATCATAAGAGGCGAAATTCAAGGCTCGCGCCCTTTCATTACTACCTGCTTCTGGTGTATAAACGAGGTGAGACGCAAGAAGGCATTCATCTCCTGATTGCCCAGAATAGAGGTAAAAACCATGAAAACATGCCCCAACGGACATCACATTCCCGACAGCGCAGTCTTCTGCCCGCTTTGCGGGGCCTCGGTCGCCCCTGCGGAAGCGCCGGCACCGGCGGCTCCGGCAGGAGGTGCCCCGCCGCCTCCCCCGCCTCCGGGCTACCAGTCCCAGCCCCCCTATCAGCACGCTTATCAGCAGCAGCCTCCCAACTATCCGCCGCAAGGATATCTGACGGGTTTCCGCGGTCAGGTCCGCAAGCCCTCCACGGTCATTCTCCTGACCATCTTCACCTGCGGCATCTACGGCCTGGTCTGGCTTTACTCTGTCGCAACGGAGATCAACGCCATCCTGGGCGACGACAATGCCACCAATCCATCTTATTCCTGGATCGGCATTCTCTGCTTCATCTTCTCCTACATCCTCATGGTCCAGATTGATACGGCCATGATTGAGATTGACAGGAGGAGGGGCCGCTATTCCGAGAGCAAGATCCTGCTTTGGATCCTTCTCACGGTCTTTGTCGGCATCGGGCTCTACCTCATGCAGTACGATGTCCAGACCCGTCTGAACAACCTTTACGAAGGACGTTGATGATCAGCGGCCGAAGACCTTGCTGAAAAGGGCGATGATCTGCCCCCAGACGGAATTGTGGTTATAACACATGGGCTCGGTGTGGGGGAAAAAGAGGATCATGCGGATGATATAAACGGCCAGGTAAAGACCGGCCAATGAGTACATGACAATATCCGAAGCTTTGGACGACAGGGGGAAGGGGATATCCTTCCCCCTTTTGCTAGCAATAAAACGGACCAGGGCGAAGCCCGGGACCAGGATGAGAAGAAGAAGGCTGACCAGGATCAAAGGGTGCATGCGGATGGCTTCCCCGAACCGTCCCTGCAAGAGGAGGGTGAGCGCCCGGGTGCTGCCGCAGCCCGCACAGGGGATCCCGAAGACTGAGGAGAAGAAGCAGGCGGATCCGAACAGCTCCAGAACCAGCAGGATGGAGATTATGAAAAGGGGAAGAACCCGCCAGTTTCTCTTTTTATTTCCTGGTTCCTTCTTGTCCATCTTCCTTACCTTCCTCCCCGGGTCTGCATGTCCACCATGTGGGCAAAAAGTCCGTTTGCAGCCAGAAGTTCCGCATGGCTGCCCTCTTCGGCGATCCGGCCCCGGTCCAGGACGTAGATCCGTTCGGCGTGGCGGATGGTGGACAGGCGGTGGGCGATGATCAGGGTAGTCCGGCCTTCGGACAGGCGTTCGATGCCCTTCTGGATGATATCCTCGGTCTCCGAGTCGATATGGGAGGTGGCCTCGTCCAGGATCAGGACTGTAGGATTCTGGGCCAGGGCCCGGGCAAAGGAGATCAGCTGGCGCTCACCGGCCGAGAATTCGTTGCCCCGCTCGCGGACCTCGGTCTTGACCCCTTCCGCCAGCCGGGCCAGGAAGGCACCGCCCCCCACTTCAATCAGGGCCGAGCGGGCATCATCGGGACCCAGATGGGGCCGGTTGAGCGTGATGTTGGACTCAATGGTGCCCGTGAAGAGGAAGGGTTCCTGGGTCACAATGGCCATGTGGCGGCGGACCGACTGTTTGTTCAGTCTTTTCAGATCCCGGCCGTCCATGAGAATCCGACCCTCCTCGGGTTCATAGAAGGCAAAGAGCAGGTTCATGATGGTGGATTTTCCGGCGCCGGTCTGGCCGACAAAGGCGGCTGTCGATCCCCTGGGAATGGAAAAGCTGACATTTCGCAGGACGTGTTCATCCTCCTTGTAGGCGAAGGTGACGTTTTCAAAGGCAACATCGCCCGACAGGCTGTCCGTCATCTCCCCCTCGTCGGGCAATGCCTGCCGGTCCAGGAGTTCGAAGATGTGGTCGGCCGCCCCCCGGGCCCGTTCCAGATTGCCCAGATGCTGCATGGCCTGGTTCATCTGCGCGAAGAAGCGGATCATGTAGTCGACAAAGAGGTAGAGATGGCCGATGGGCACCAGGCTGGTGCCCCGGATATTGCCCAGGCCGAAGTAGAGCAAGGCCAGGGCGAACATGGAATAGTTGAGGGTCTCCGTGGCATTCCAGCCGCTATAGGCGTGGAGCCTGGTGATCCCCAGGCCGTTTCTGAAGACCTGGTTGTTGATCCGGCTGTAGCTGTCATACATATCCCGTTCCCGGTTGAAGGCCTGGATGACCTCGATCCCCTGGATATTCTCGTTCATGCTGGCGTTGAGCCGGCTTATCCCCCGCCTGTAGCGGCGGCTGAACAGAAGGGAGTTTTTGCGGAAATCCCGGAAGAGGAAGAAGAGGAGGGGGAAGGAGAGGGAGGCCATGAGGAAGAGCCTCCAGTCCAGCGACAGGAGCCCGGCCAGGATACCGAGGGCAAAAACCCCGGCCATGAGGAGGCGGGACAGGACCGTGGTGAAGAAGACCCGGACCGCCTTGGTGTCATTGGTCACCCGCGACACGACGGTCCCGGCCGCCAGGGTGTCGAAGTAGGAGACCGGCAGCCTTTGGACATGGTGGAAGATCTCCTCCTGCATGACCTTGGAAATCCGGTTGGCGGCCGTCTGGTTGTAGACGCTGCCCCCGTAGCGGGCCAGCAGGGAGAGGAGAAGCGTTGCTGCATATATGAGGATCATGGCGATGAAGGTATCCGAATCCCGGATTCCGGTTCCGGCTGCGATCTCCCCGTCCAGGAGCCGGGCAATGATATAGGGGCCGACCAGATCCAGGCCGACTGTCAGGACGGTCAGGATGAAGCCCAGGGCCAGCGGCCCCTTGGCGTGGACGGCATAGCGGGTCAGGCGCCAGAGGCCGGATGCTGTCTTTTTCTCTTTCATGCCAGGCACTCCTCTTCCATCTGCTGCAGTTCATACTGTTCCGCGTACCAGCCGCCTTCCAGCATCAGCTGGTCATGACTTCCCCGGGCGGTGATCTTCCCGTCCTCCAGGACCAGGATCAGGTCGGCATCCCGGATGGCCGACAGGCGGTGGGAGCTGACCAGGGTGGTCTTGCCCCGGCGTTCGCGGGTCAGGGCCGAGAGGACGTTTTTCTCGGTGATGGCATCGACGGCTGACAGGCAGTCATCCAGGATCAGGACCTCGGGATCGGCCAGGAGGGCCCGGGCGATGGAGATCCGCTGCTTCTGGCCGCCGGAAAGCGCAATGCCCTGTTCACCGGTCATGGTGTCCAGGCCCTGGGGCAGGTCCTCCACGTCCTTTTCGAAGTCTGCGATCCGGATGACCCGGGACAGGGTTTCCTCGGAAACCGAAGGCGGGGGCGGCACCTCTTTTTCCCAGGCCTCTACCTGGCGGACGATGTCCTTGTAGGGCTGTTTCCAAAAGGCGGTCTCCTCCTCATGATCTCCGGGCAGAAGCGGCCAGCTTCCCTTGCCGGAGGCCGCCCCCATCAGGATGTTGTCCCGGACGCTCAGGGAGAAAAGGATGCTCTCCTGAGGGACATAGCCGATCTGCCGGCGCAGGCAGCGGCGGTCAAAGAGGCGGATGGGCAGGTTGTTGATCCGCAGCCGGTCGGCCGGGGCCGGAAGGCTGTCTTCGTTATTTGCCCCCGAATCGCTTTCCTGGGGATAGACCCGCAGCAATTGCTTCAGAAGAGCAGTCTTGCCGGAGCCGACACGGCCGGCGATCCCCAGGGTCATGCCCTGGCCGACGGTAAAGGACAGGTCCTTCAGGACCGGTTCGGTCCGGCCCGGCCAGGAAAAGGAGAAGTGATCGAAGGTGATGTCGCCCACCCGGTCGCAAAGGAGGGCCTCCGGCGGGTCCGTGATTTCCTCCCGCCAGTCCCAGATCTCCTGGATCCGGTCCATGGAGGCCGTGGCCTGCTGGGCCACGTTGATGAATTCCCCCATGGCGATCATGGGCCAGGACAGCATGCCCAGATAGAAGACGTGGGCCATGAGCTGGCCGATGGTGATGCCTCCGCTGCTGATCAGGCGGGCGCCGTAGGTCAGGGCGATGACATAGGAGATGCCCTGGATCAGGCGGGAGGCTGGCATGAAGAGGGCGTCCAGACGGGCCACCCGCATATTCTGCCGGTAGAGCCGTTCCGACCGGCCGGCAAAGCTTGCCTCCTCCTCGGCCTCCATGGCAAAGGCGCGGACGACCCGGATTCCCTGAATATTCTCCAGGACCCGGTCGTTGATATCGTCGAAGGCCTGCTGGGCCTGATCGTATTCGG
>DUUZ01000118.1 GCA_012841255.1 Clostridiaceae bacterium | reverse complement strand
CCGGATCGTCAGGCTGACCCGGGCCGGGGATCTGGAACTTGAGGCAAAGGCTGAAAGTATTTGGCCGGCCTGGCAGTCCCTGGGGGAGAAGCTCTTTTCGGACTTATTGGAACTCCGGTCAGTCTTTGACAGCCAGGCTGCGGCAAAAATCCGAAGGGAAGCCAGGGATCTTTCGGACCGGGGCCGGCTCCTGCAGCTTTCCGGCCTGGCCCTCGACGGGCATGACCTGCAAAAGCAGGGTTACAGGGGCTCCCGAATCGGCTGTCTGCTTCAAGAACTTCTCCGGCGGGTCTGTGAAGAAGGTCTTCCCAACCAGAAAGAGCGCCTTTTGCAGGAACTTCCGCTTATTGACGGGAGAAAATAAGGGTCAGTCCGTCTTCATCCGTGACAGCCAGCCGGTCTCCGGTCAGCTCATAGGACATGCGGATGAGAAGAGAGCCCTTTTGAGGGATACTCATGGTGATGTTGAGGGTTCCGTCGGGGCTTGACCGGTAGGTCAGGCTGACATCCCGGTAGGCGGCATCAAAGCTTTCTTTTTCTTCCGGGTCAAGATCGGCATAGCCGGTTGTTATCAAGAGGCTCTTATCCTCTCGGAACTCGAAGATCATGCCGGCGGCAAAGGCGCTGTCATCCGTCTCGGTGATGACCCAGCTGCCCACCAGTTCCTGGTTGCTGCTGCAGGACACTGCCGTGCCAAGGAGCAGGAGGAAAAGAACCAGCACCGTAAGACTTCTGTACTTCCTTGAACGCGACATGTATGACCTCCATCCGGCATTATCAGATGCCGGTCTTTTCATATTAGCATGGGCGGGCTTTTATTTTTTGTCATAATCCTGTAATATATGACCACTACATTTGGTAGTATTATTTTCTATGACACACTACATAGTGTATATCGTGTCATTTCGTTGCATATATGAGGAGCAAATGAATAAGAGAGCAAGAAGGCAGGTGTTGGCATGAGCGTTCTGTCACCATTCATCAAACGTCACTTTACCAGGGCTTTGGAGGATCAGGGGGGGACCGTATTCGATCTGTTCGAGTGGAAACGTTGTGATGTTCTACTCAAAGACTACAAAACCGGGCGGGTTCTGACGGATATGAAGGATCTGGAATTTCCCCTTTCCTATTCCCAGCAGGCCTGCGATATTATCGCATCCAAGTATTTTCGTAAAGCAGGAGTTCCTGGAGAACCGGGTCACGAGACCTCCATGCGGCAGATTGCCGACCGAATGGTTTCTTTCTGGGTCGCCTCGCTGGCCGATGAAGGCATGATCGATCCGGGCGAAGAGGAAGCCATTCTCTACGACGAACTGGTCTATGCCCTCCTGGCCCAGATGTTTGCGCCCAACTCGCCCCAGTGGTTCAATACGGGGCTGAAGCTGAAATATAATATCCGGGGCGGCAAGAGCGAGCTCTATTATTACGATGAGGAAAAGGGCCAGGTGGTCATGTCGGAAGACGATTACACCCGTACCCAGGCCTCGGCCTGCTTCATCCTGTCCATCGAGGACAAGCTCCTGGGCCCCCACTCCATCTCCGAAGGTTATGTTTCTGAAACCAAGCTCTTCAAGGGCGGCTCGGGCACGGGCACCAACTTTTCCACCATCCGGGCGGAAGGCGAGGGTTTATCGGGCGGTGGGCATTCCTCCGGTCTTATGAGCTTTCTCAAGGGCCTTGACCGCAACGCCGGTGCCATCAAATCGGGCGGGACCACCCGCCGGGCGGCCAAGATGGTCTGCCTGGACATCGATCACCCGGAAATTGAGCAGTTCATCACCTGGAAGGCCCGCGAGGAAGAGAAGGTCATGGCCCTGGCCAAAATGGGCTATGACGCGGACATGGACGGCGAGGCCTACCAGACCGTTTCCGGCCAGAACTCCAACAATTCAGTCCGTTTCAGCGATGAATTCATGCGCAAAGTCGCCGAGCTGGACCGGAACCCCCATGCAACCATGCGGCTGAAGGGCCGGAAGGACCCGTCCGTGGATCGGGAGGTCCCGGTACAGCATCTCTGGGACCTTTTCAATGAGTCAGCCTGGCAGTGCGCTGACCCGGCACCCCAGTTCGACGATACCTTCAATGCCTGGCACACCTGTCCGGCCGGCGAAGACGGCGAAGACGGGGCCAAGCACAACCGGATCAATTCCACCAACCCCTGCGGCGAGTACGCCTTTCTGGACGATACCAGCTGCAATCTGGCCTCCATCAACGTCATGCGTTTTTATGACCATGCAGAACACGCCTTCGATGTGGAAGGCTACGTCCACATGGTTTCCATCGCCCAGCTGGTTTTAGAAGCCTCCATTCACTGGGGTCAGTTTCCCACCCCTACCATCGCCAGAAAAACCTGGGGCTTCCGGGCCACGGGCCTGGGGCTGGCCAATCTAGCCTCGCTCTTCATGAGTGCAGGCGTCGCCTACGACTCGGATGAAGCCCGGGCTATCGGCGCCTCCCTGTCCGGTGTTCTGACGGGGCAGAGTTATGCAATTTCCGCCATGATGGCCAAACAGCTGGCCCCCTTTGTCCACTATGAAAAGAACCGGGAACACATGCTGCGCGTCATCCGCAACCACAGCCGTGCAGCCGGCGTCCGCAAGGACGGAACTGAAGGCATCTACTATTCCATGTATAAGGTGGACCACGGCCTGCTCAAAGCCTCGGGCTTCGGCGGCCTCGCAGAAGCGCTGGAAGAAAGCTGGACCCGGGCTGAGGAATGGGGACAGGAACATGGCTACAGGAATGCCCAGGTTTCGGTCATGGCGCCCACAGGAACCATCTCCTTCGCCATGGACTGCGCCGCCACCAGCATTGAGCCCTTTTTCTCCCACGTGGTCTACAAAAAACTGTCAGGCGGAGGCCTGATGAAGCTGGTCAACCCCTATGTCGAAGAGGGGCTGGCTGCCCGGGGCTACAAGCCGGAAGAGCGGGCGGCCATCCTGGATTACATCATGCGCGAAGGCGATGACGGCATGATCCTGGACGGCAAAATCGAAGGCGCCCCTTTCCTGAAGGAGGAGGACCTGGCGGTCTTCGATACCGCCAACCAATGCGGCTCGGGCGAGCGCTACATCTCCTGGCTGGGCCACGTCCGCATGGTGGCCGCCATCACCCCCCTGATCTCGGGAGCCATCTCCAAGACGGTCAATCTGCCCAACGAGGCCACGGTCACGGACTTCTCCGATGTCGTCATGACCTCCTGGCTCCAGGGCGTCAAGGGGATTACCCTCTACCGGGACGGCTCTAAATACGCACAGCCGCTCAACATCCGCCTGGCCGGTGTCGAGGGCCAGGACCTGCCTCTGGAGGACCTGTCCTACCAGGATCTGCTCCATGTGGCCAAGAAGACCAAGGAAGACCTGGATGACTGCCTGGGAAGAATCGAGCGCGGCGACCTGGTTCACGGCCGGACCAAACCCTTCGGGATCCGGCTGGGCAGTACCCACCCCGCCCAGATTGAAGACGTCAAAGTCTACATCACGGTCAACCGGGACGAAGACGGCGAGATTACCGAGCTCTTCATGACGACCGACCGGGAGGGCACCCTGATCACGGGGCTTTTGAACTCCCTTTCCAAGACGATCTCGGTCATGCTTCAGTACGGTATCCAGCCCGAGGCTATCTCCAAGATGCTGCGGGGGCAGAAATTTGAACCCTACGGTTTCGTCCAGCGTCACCCCTACATCAAGTACTGCACGTCGGTGTCCGACCTGATCAGCAAGGTTCTGGATATCGAGGCCGGCGATTATTCCCGGGTCCAGGTCAAACCCCAGGATTTGGAGGACGGCCTGGAGGACGCAGACGCCCGGCTCTCCCAGATCAGCATGGATGAATTTATTCATGAAAAAGCCAAAGAGGCCAGCGAAACGGGCGAACGTCTTTATGACGGATCCGTCTGCACCAACTGCTCGGGGACCCGCATGGTTCGAAACGGCACCTGCAAGGTCTGCCTGGACTGCGGCGAAACGACCGGCTGCTCCTAGGATCCGTGTCCGGCAAGCCCCTGGCCCTCCATGAGGACCAGGGGCTTTTTTGTTACCTGGAGACCATGAACGGCAGCCGATACACACTTTGATATATAATTAACCAAGGCTATGCATAAATAGAAGCCGAATTTTGAAGCGTTATTCACCAGGCCGTATGCCGGGAGGGATTGACTATGAACTATTGCAGGAAATGCGGGGCACCCTTGCCCGAAAACGCCAAATTTTGTACCCATTGCGGGACACCGGTTGAAGCGGTGACGCCCGCTATTCCCCAGGCGGAGGAAGTGGTTGAGGAAATGGCCCCGGCTGTTGCCGAAGCTGAACTTCTGCCCGATGAACCCGTCCTTGCGGAAGAAGACTCTTTCATTCCGCAAATCGAAGAGCCCCAAGAGCTCCCTCTGCCTGAATCGCCGGAAGAGCTGCCTGTTCCCGAGCTGCCGGTAGAGGCTCCCGCTGCGGTTCCCGTGCCGCCTCCTCCTGTGCAGGTCCAGGCTCCGCCGCCGGTCTATGCGGCCGCGCCGCCTCCCGTCCAGGGAGGACAGCCGCCTTATGGCTACGGGGCACCGCCGCCTACCTATCCGCCGCAGCATCCGGCCTACCCCCAGGGGCAGCAGCCTCCCATGGGGGGATATCCGGGTTACCCGCCTGCGGCTCCGCCCAAGAAGAAAAAACGCTGGTGGATTCCCGTCGTTATTATTGTCGTAATTCTGGCCCTGCTGGCTGGTGCCTGGGCGCTCTTCGGCAAGCAGATCAGCAATGTGTTTGCCTCGACCGAGAAACGCTGGAAGAATGCGGAGACCTCGGCCTCCCTGATCCCCCAGGACTCCCTGCTCCAAACCCTTCGCGAGACATCGGGCGAGATGCTGAAGCAGGACAAGTACGGTTCGCGGACCGAGCTGACTGTGGATGTCAAGGCAGACGCCCTGCCCGATGAGATGAAAGAGGTGCTGACGGCTTTGACCGCCCTGCGTTTCTCCATTGAGAGCAAGGTGGATACCAAGGCCTCCCACTTCCATACCAGTATCGGCCTGGGCAAGCGGGGGGACAGCCGGGATGCCCTGTCGCTCAATTTCTACGATGCCGAGGACCATCTGGTCATCGACGTCCCTCAGATTCTGCGGAATCCCTTGGCCGTGTCCCAATCGGCCCTGGAGGACCTGACAGGTTCAGAGGACCTGGGCATCTCCTTCAACGATCTTTTCACTTCGTCCGGGAAACTCCAGGAGAGCATGGCCGCCATGACCGGCAAGACCCTTGACGAGATCGAGGACGGCCTGAAAAAGATCTACATCAAGCATGCCGGAAGCCCCGAACTGGTCAAGGGCGAGAGCGTGACGGTCGGCAGCGTGACCCAGAAGCTTGACTACTACAAGGTCACCATTCCC
This sequence comes from Clostridiaceae bacterium, assembly GCA_012841255.1. Lineage (GTDB taxonomy): Bacteria > Bacillota > Clostridia > Saccharofermentanales > DTU023 > UBA4923. The sequence continues at coordinate 6,015 of DUUZ01000118.1, read as the reverse complement.
GAAGACCGCTTTCCCGCCATGATGAAAGAGATGATCACCTACCTGCGTGACAGCAAGGAGATCAAAAAACTGCTGGAGGACCTGGACCAGGTCTTCGGTGCCGCTGCCGGCGGATACGGCGACAGCGTCTATGACTCTTTTGTGGAAAGCATGAATGATGCGTTGAAGGACCTGGAAAACAATCCTGAGGATTTCAAGGTCCGGACCGAACGCCTCCTTTATGTCGACAGCAAGAATAATCCGGTCGGCGGCCAGTTCACCTTCACCAAGGTCGAAGGCCGCGAGGAGGAGAAGTTCGTTCTCACCGGCCTGCACACCGTGAGCGGTGCCGATCAGGCCCAGCTTTTGCGCATTGAGATCCCCGATGGCTCCGCCCTGGAGTTCCAGAGCGAATACACGGTGAAGAGCGGCCGCTATAACGGTACTTATACGATCCGCAGCAAGGAAAGCGAATGGTATGAAACGACCCGCTTCGAAACCGTTGCCAAGGGGACCTTCACGGAGTTCGAACTGCGCAAGGCAGGGACAAGTCTGTATCCTGCCGGCCAGCTGACCATGGAAATTTCCATGGATGACGCGGGTTACGGCGCCCCCGACAAGATCAAGCTGACCTACCAGGGGAAGGTGGAGTCCTCCGACCGCCTGGAGGCGACCTTGGAAATCGCGATCGGCGGAGATATGCCGTTCACTGTCACCCTGGGGATGAATTACATTCCCCTGGCGGCCAAGGACATCGTCTTCAACAACGTACTGCCGCCCGGCTACATTGATCTGGCGGATGAAGACGCCCTCATGGGCCTGATGATGGATGAAAGCATCATGACCAACCTCATGTCTGTCCTGGACGATCTGGGCATTGACCTGGACGCCTTCGGCGGGCTCTCCGGCGGCGGCAGCTGGGATGACGACTGGGACTTCGGTGACGATGACTGGGATGACGACTGGGACTTCGACTGGGACTTCGGCGACGATGACTAAAAGTCCGTCGGTACACAGAACGTGAGACGCTGATGGCAAATGACAAGCTTCTTGTGCGCGGCCTGGGCAAGGAATGGGCCGCGCACAAGGTTTTGACCGATATCCATTTTGAACAGCCGCCCGGGACCATCTACGGCATCACCGGGGACAATGGTGCGGGCAAGAGCACCCTTTTGAAAATCCTGGCCACAGTCCTGAAACAGGATGAAGGCCAGGCCTGGTTTCAGGGTATCTCCATCGGGGATCTGGGGGCCTGGCGCCCCATCACGGGCTATGTGCCCCAGGATCTGGCCCTGGACGGCCGGCTCCGGGTCCGGGAGACCCTGAACTTCTGGGCGGCGGCCCGGGGTTTTTCCAGAGACGTCCGAAAGGAGGTCCTGAAAGTTGCTGCCTCGGACCCCCTGATCTCGGATTTCCTCGAAAAGACAGTCCGGGACTGTTCCGGCGGCATGGCTCGCCGGGTCAGTCTGGTGGTCGGCCTTCTGGGGGATCCCGCCCTGCTTCTTTTGGACGAACCTTTTGCCGGTGCCGATCAGGCCAGCCGCAAACTCATGATGGAGCGGCTGGACATTCTGCGTTCCAGAGGCCGGACCATCCTGATCTCCAGTCATGAAGCTGATCTTCTGGGCAAGCTCAGTAACCGGATTTTGCATCTCGAGGAGGGGCGGCTCCTGCCGCCTTCCTGATGAACGGACGCGCGGCCAGATGGTTCCGGGCCTTTGGGGCCTATCTGAAGGGAGAGCTGCGGCCCTCCCTGGTTTTTCTGGCGCTGACCCTGGCAGCGGTCATCCTCCTGTCTGCCCTGGTGTCACGGATGGCCCGCCAGGCAAGTGAAGGCGGCGGGGACCTCCCGGCGGATTTTTCCGTATCGGCCTCTCTGGTTGATGAAGATCAATCTTTCCTGGGCCGCCTGGTGGTGGAATATTTCCAGGATATGCCCTACATCTCCCAGCTTCATCTGGACAGCTATGAAAAGGCCATGGAGCGGCTGGCCAATGACGAGGTCATCGTAGTCCTCCGCCTGCCCCCGGATCTCTTCGAGGAAGCCCGGACCGGCTCCCAGCGGGATCCCATCGAGTTCTGGCTGAATCCCCGCATGCCGGCGGAATCCGGCCAGATCGGGATCATCGTCCGCCAGTACTCCGCTTCATTCAATTATCTTTACGGGTCGGTCTTCGGCTACCAGAAATTCTATGTCGACCTGGGCGGGGATGAGGACGAATCCTGGGAGAAGACCACGGCCCATTCCTTCAACGCCCTGGCCTCCTATTTCGGGCGGAACCGCTATGTTGCAACAGGGGATCTGCTCTCATTCAACCTGCTGCTTCATGTCTTGTCCGGCCTGCTCCTGGTCTTTGCCAGCCTGCCGGCCATGGGGGTTCTGGCGGCAACCCTGCGGACGGCCCGGACCCCCTACGAAGACCGGCTGCTCTTGTCGGGAGGCTACGGTCCGCTCATGCTGGCCCGCCTCTTCTCGGGATTTGCCTGGTGGCTGGTCCTGATCCTGCCCCTTCTCCTTTTCCTGAAGGCCGGCGGCCTCCTGACATCGATTCTGCCGGCGGCCCTTCTCCTTTTGTCCGTCTTTTTGACCGCATCCTTCCTCATGCTGGCCGTCGGCCGGATCCGGGCACCGGAGGTCACGCTTCTCCAAAGCGGCTGGTTTATCCTCTTCATCTTCTTCCTGCTGGGCGGCGTACTTTACCCGCCCACCCTCTTTCCGCCCTGGCTTGACAGGGCAGCCTCCCTGACGCCGGCCTATCCGGTGATGGAGGGTATCTACCGGGCCCTTTACCTCAAAACTTCACCGGGCATGGAGGATTTGCTCCTGGCCGCCCGTTCCCTCATTCCTGCAGGTTTCCTGGCCTTTATTTTCGGAAGGAGGCGGGTGTCATGAATCTTCTGCGACTGACCGGAATCAAATTGAAAATGATCGGCCGCCACCCCCTGCTGCTGGCGGTCTGCCTCCTGGTTCCCATCCTGCTTTCATTGCTGGCCGGTGCCACGGTGGACCGCAACAATGTGGCCAACCTCAAGGCGGCCTATGTGGATCTGGCGGAAAACCGGGAGAGCCGGATGCTGACCGCCATGCTGGACCAAAGCGGGCTTTCCTGGGAGAGGCGGACGGAGGGAGAGATCGCCCGGGACCTGGAATTGGGACAGCTGGACGGCGTCATTGTCATTCCTCCCGGCTTCGGGGATCCGTCAGCCGCCATCCTTATTGATGATGTCTATGTCTGCGACTTCATCCCCGGAAAGAACAGGACCGCCAGCGACCTGATCCGGGAGAATTACCTGGTGGCCGCCCTGGCCCTGGCTTCCGAGGCCAAGCTTCAAAAGGACCTTTTCACAATGGAGGGAGCGGCCGGCATGACCCGGGAAGAGATGGCGGAGGGGCTGGAAGAGCGGGCAAAGGAGGCCGTGGAGGAAGGTGCGGTCCTCAAGATCGTCATCCGTGAGGGCGATAAAGGCCAGGCCCTGCCTTTGGTGCAGGTGCCGGATGTGGCGGTGGAAGTACTCTTCTTGTCTGTCTTCTCGCTTTTAAGCAGCCTGATGCTGGCCGATGCGGCCACCCAGCACCGGATCCGGTCCCTGAAAGGCGGCTTTACCAGAGATTTCCTGTCCAGTCAGCTGGCACTCTTCCTGGCTGGTGTCATCCAGCTTACGCTCATGGCGGGTATCGGCAAGCTCCTGATGCCGGAGGTGACCCGTCCGGCAAATTATGTTCCGGTCATGGGGGTCCTCCTCTTGTTCATGCTGGCTTTCGGCCAGTGGATCGCCCTGCTTCCCGGGCAGAGCCGCTTTGTTCCGGCCTCCCTTCTCCTTTTCGCCTCCCTCCTGGCCGGGGGCACCTTCATCTCCCTTCCGGTTTTCTGGATGAATAAGATCGGGCGCTTTACCCCCCACGGCTGGGCCCTGGCGTCCATGACCGGCTTGAAGACGGCTCTTTCCCTGCCGCTGGCTGCTCTTGCAGCCATCCTGCTCTTGTTATTGGCCTTCGTTTTTCAAGGAAGGAGCAGGCATCTGGCCGGTTGAGACGGCCAAGGTCTGCGTTTGGGTATAAGATATGAAGGAGACAGAAAGAAAGGGCAGGACAGGGACATGACCAGTACTTTAAATGCAGATAAAATCCGGGAACAGCTGGGCCTGGTTCACCTATATACCGGGGACGGCAAGGGAAAAACGACGGCTGCGGCAGGCCTGGCGGTCCGGGCCAGGGGCAGCGGTCTATCCGTGCTTTTTGTCCAGTTCCTGAAGAGCGGGACATCGGCCGAACTTGAACCCATGAGAGAACTTGGCATCGAGGTGGTCTCCGGTCAGCCGACAGGAAAGTTTGTCTTCCAGATGGACGAAAAGGAAAAGGAAGAGGCCCGGGTCTTCAACGAAGCCCGTTTCCGGGAGGCTGTGATCCGGAGCCGGGAAGAGGTTGACCTCCTGGTTTTTGACGAGATCCTGGGTGCCATTGCAACCGGCATCCTGGGGGAGGGTGCCCTCCTCGATTTCCTGAAGACCAAACCCAAACATCTGGAAGTGGTTCTGACAGGGCGGGACCCCTCGGATGAACTCTTTCTGGCCTCGGACTATGTGTCCGAAGTCATGATGCGGAAGCACCCCTACGAAACATCGAAAACACCAGCCCGGCCGGGCATTGAATATTAAGGGAAAGAGGCTCCCATGCGCAATCTCCACCAGACCATATTGATCATCAACGCCAATGACCAGAGCAGCCGCAAGGCGGTCCAGGCCGTCCGGGCCCGCAACGTTTATTGTGAGGTTGTATCTCCCGGCAGATTTGTCAGGGACCACGAAGAAGTCATGCAGGGTGACATCCGGGGCATGATTGTGGCCGGACTCTCGCCCCGGATTGAAGAAGAGGACTTCAAGGACCGGATTCAAAGCGTGAAGCAGGATGTCTTCTACACTGCTGACGGACAGATTGACGGGGAATTTCTGGAATCTTTCCTGACGGTCAGCTGCGGCTGCACCGGTGACTGGACCGTCACAAACTACATCGGGGAGAGCATGGCCCTGATCCGGGAGCAGGTAGGAGATAAGAAGCTGGTCTGCGGCCTCTCCGGGGGAGTGGATTCTTCCGTGGCAGCCATGCTGGTCCATAAGGCTGTGGGCGATCAGCTGACCTGTATCTTTGTGGACCACGGCTTCATGCGCAAGGATGAACCGGCTATGGTCCGGGACATGTTCTCCGGTGAATACAGGATTCCATTGGTCATGGTCGATGCGGCCGACCGCTTCCTGGACAAGGTCGAAGGGGTTTTGGAGCCTGAGACCAAAAGAAAACTCATCGGGGAGGAGTTTATCCGGATCTTCGAGGAAGAGGCGAAAAAGGTCAATGCAGACTTCCTGGTCCAGGGCACCATCTATCCCGACGTGATTGAAAGCGGCGAAGATGGCAAGGTTGTGAAGAGTCACCACAATGTGGGGGGACTGCCTGAACGCATCCACTTTGAGGGCATCATCGAACCCCTGCGCTTCCTCTTCAAGGAGGAGGTCCGTGCCGTCGGCCGTGAACTGGGGCTTCCCGCTGCCATGGTCGAACGCCAGCCCTTCCCGGGGCCGGGCCTGGCCATTCGCTGCCTAGGCGGCATTACCAGGGAGAAGCTGGATATTCTTCGGGAGGCGGACGCCATCTTCAGGGAAGAAATTGAAGAGGGCGGCCTCCGGGATATGGTCTCCCAGTACTTTGCCGTCATGACGGGCCTGCAGTCCGTCGGTGTCGAAGACGGAGCCCGGACCTATGACTATGCGATCGCCCTTCGGGCAGTCAAGACGGATGATTTCATGGCCGCCCTGCCGGTCGAGTTCTCCTGGGATTTCCTGAAGAAGGTCAGCCGGCGGATTACGGAGGAGGTTCCTCATGTCAGCCGGGTCGTCTATGAGTTGACGGGCAAGCCGCCGGCGACTATTGAGTGGGAATAGCAGTTAAAAACCCTGAGACCATTGATATAACTTGGTTTCAGGGTTTGCTTTTTGGTGACCGTACTAAAAGCGTACTACAGGTCCTTTTGTAATTATTCAATT
>DUUZ01000117.1 GCA_012841255.1 Clostridiaceae bacterium | reverse complement strand
AGCTCCGGCCATGGCCGAGTTGCCGACGATGTTGATGACGGTGATGGTGATCCCGTTGACCAGGGCCGGCAGGGCCTCAGGGATAAGGACAGTCCAGACCAGCTGGCGGACGCGGGCTCCGCAGGCTAGACCGGCATCCAGGACCCCTGTATCCACCTCCAGGAGGCTTTGCTCCATGATGCGGGCAACAAAGGGTATGGCGGCAATGGCCAGGGGCACGATGGCCGCTGTGGTCCCCGTCATCCGTCCCACCAGGAGGCGGGAGAGGGGGAAGACCAGGATCATGAGGATGATGAAGGGCAGGGACCGAAGCACGTTGATGATGACATCCAGGACCCGGTAAAGAGCCGGGCGCGGGGTCAGGCCCTCGGGCCGGGTCATGACCAGGAGGACTCCCAGCGGCAGGCCGAAGACGACTGCAAAGAGGCTGCTGGCCCCCACCATGAGGAGGGATTCCAGGGTTGCTTTCAAAAAATCGTTCATGACGCATAGCCTCCGTTTCCGCCGTTGGTCAGGCGCTGAATCTCAACGCCCTGCGAGCGCAGGTGCAAGATGGCCTCCCGGGCCCGTTCCTCCTGGCCGTCGAAGGAGACGACCAGGTAGCCGATATCCCCCGTCACCAGAGCATTGATGTTGCCGGCCAGGATGTTGACATCCAGGTCGAAGCGGCGGGAAATCTGGGACACCAATGGCCGGGTGACCGAACCTGCCCGAAAGCCCAGCCGGTAAACCGGGGCCGAGGTCAGATCAGCCAGGTGCTCCAGGGAAATGTCTTCGTCAAAGCCGCGGACAATCTTGCGGGTCGCGGCTTCTTTAGGCTGCAGGAAGAGGGCTTCCACCGTATTTTCCTCCACGATCCGGCCGGACTCCATGACGGCCACCCGGTCGCAGAGGACCTTGGCAACTTCCATCTGGTGGGTAATGAGGACGACGGCAATGCCCAGGTCTTCCACCACCTTGCGGAGCATGGTCACAACCAGTTCCGTGTTGACAGGGTCCAAAGCCGAGGTCGCCTCATCCGACAGCAGGAGTCTGGGATTCAGGGCCAGGGCCCGGGCAATGGCCACGCGCTGTTTTTGCCCGCCGGAGAGTTCCGCCGGATAGGAGCCCGCATGGGCCTTCAAGCCGATATAGTCCAGAAGCTCGTCCACCCGGGTCCTGATCTCCTCCTTGGATTTTCCTGCGATCCGCAAAGGGTAGGCCACATTGTCCCGGACCGTCTTCCTCATGAAGAGATTGAAGTGCTGGAAGATGATGCCCATCTCCCTCCGCTTATCGCGGAGCACCTCCTCCGGCTGGTCTACCAAGTCCAGGCCGTCAAACCATATTTGGCCCTGGTCGGGGCGGGTCAGTAAATTGAGACAGCGGACCAGGGTGGATTTCCCCGCTCCCGACAGGCCGATCAGGCCGTAGATCTCCCCCTCATTAACCGAGAAGGAGACATCGTCCACCGCTTTCAAGGTGTCCCCTTCCAGTGGGAAGGCCTTGCTTAGATTCTTTACCGTCAAGATTGCCATTCTTCTTCCTTTCCGTTTCCAGGTCAGGGAAATAAAAAACGCCCGTCCCGGAACCTTCAGATGAAGGATT
>DUUZ01000116.1 GCA_012841255.1 Clostridiaceae bacterium | reverse complement strand
GACCGATTGCCCTCTTCCGAGTCTATCATGAACAGGACGGACGGGCATAAAAAAAGGAGCCCTCCGAGAAGAGTTCCTGCATTTTGGATCCGGTCTTAATCTGCCTGCTTGATCTTGATTTCGCCTGAGTTCGGTGTCTTTGCGAGGTCCTTGGCCACAGCACATGTTTCCCGACCCAGAATCGCTTGACCGATTATCCTGCTTTCGGGGAAAATCTTGTTTAACTGGCTTAGATTAGCACTACTATTAAGCTTAAACTTATCGAGACAGCAACTCATCTTGTTCATTTCCTCTGAAATAGAATATTTTCTTTTCAAGTTTTTGAAAAACCCGCTTGAACCGCGGACCTGCAAGATATAAAATATAAGAAGAAATATTATTCCCGGTTCCCCCTGCCATTAAATTCTTGAACGAGATCTTTATTGGCGGACCGCCGGGCAGGAAGGGAGGCTCATTTGAAAAAGGAACGATATTCCAGCCGCAGTATCTGGGATGCCCTGTTAAATGACATCCGGAGCGGCCGCTATAAAGACGCCCGCAAGCTCCCTCCTGAAACGGTCCTGGCCTCCGAACTGGGCATCAGCCGGACCCAGCTTCGCGATGGTCTGGCCATCCTGGAACAGGACGGTTTCATCACCCGCCGACGAGGAATCGGTACAGTCATCAACCGGCACGTGGTCGATGTCAAAACCAGAATCGACCTGGCTGATGAGTTCCAACCCATGATCCGGCAGGCTGGTTACCGGCCGGACATGCTCCTTCTGGCATCGGATGTGTTGAAAAATGATCCCTATGTGGCGGAAAAACTGGGAGTCACCGTCAATACCCCCATCCTGACCATGACCAAGGTCGTCACGGCAGATGACCGGCCGGCTATCTTCGCCTTTGACTACGTCGCCTTTCCCGTGATCCGGAATTTCGATTATACGGATGAGGATCTGGCACTCCCGATTTTTGTTTTTTTGGAACGCTTCTGCGAGGCGGACATCGCCATGAATCTGACAGAGCTGACCCCGGTCACGGCCGACCGCTTCCTGAGTGAAAGACTCCAGATCGAACCCGGTGCCCCTTTGCTACAGTTTGAAAATCTGGCCTATGACATTGATAACAAGCTGATCATGTACAGCCGGGAATTCTATGCCGACGGTTTTTTCAAGCATATGATCCTGCGTAAAAAGATATGAATCAGGCGGCCTGTCCCGGGCCTCGAGATGCAGATTTTCGTTTGACCCGAAGACTTGCCATGGAGTAAACTGGACGCGTGGCAGCAGATATTATTCAAGCCTTGCCCGGCAATAAACAGGGCAGATTTGAGGGGTTCTTGTGATTCAGTCATTCACTTCCATGAGTGAGCGGGTGAAGGCGCTCGGGCGTCAGCGCATCGTGGTTGCAGCAGCCCACGACGAGGATGTCCTGCTCTCCATCAGCCAGGCGGCCCGGATGGGGATCGCACACCCCATTCTTGTCGGCAATCAGGATCTCATTATGGAGATCTGCCAAAGACTGGACATCGACACTGCAGCCTTTGACATTATCGATGAACGGGATGACTGGGAAGCCTGCCGCCTGGCCGTCCGAATAATTCGCGAGGGCAAGGCCGGCGCCCTGATGAAGGGCCTGGTCGGCACCGCCCTGATACTCAAGGCCATCCTGAATAAGGAAACTGGCATCAGAGACCGGACCCTGCTTTCGCATATCGGTCTTTTTTTTGTCGGCGCCATCAACCGTTTCGTCATTCTGACCGATGCGGCCATGACCATCGCTCCCGATCTTGAGGCAAAAAAACATATCCTTCAAAATGCAGTGGAAGCCGCCCGCCTCCTGGGAGTCGAAAATCCCCATGCCGCCTGTGTCTGCGCTGTCGAAACCGTAAATCCGGCCATGCAGGCGACCCTGGATGCCGCCGAACTGGTCCGGCTGAACCGGGAAGGCCTGATCAGGGACTGCACGGTGGGAGGTCCCCTGGCTCTGGATAACGCCCTCTTTGCGGAGGCCGCCCGCCACAAGGGGATCACGGATCCTGTGGCCGGCCGGCCGGATATCCTGCTCATGCCCAATATCGAGGCTGGCAATGTCCTCTACAAGGCACTGGCCTTTCTATGCGGATCCCCGGGTGCAGGAATCGTCCTGGGTGCCCGGGCACCTGTCATTCTGACCTCCAGAAATGACAACCAGGAATCGAAACTCAACTCCATACTCCTGGCCCTTTACCTGGCGGCCAGCCGGGAGGAATCGCTATGACGCGTCTGCTTGTTATCAACCCGGGGTCGACATCGACCAAATTCGGGATCTTCCATGATGGGGAAGCGGTCTTTCTCCGCACCCTCCGGCACGGGGAAGAATTGCTCTCCCTTCCCGGCCTGAAAAGCCAGCTGCCGGTCCGGGAGCAGCTGATCCGGGAGGCTTTGGAAGAATCCGGCCAGGATCTTGCCTCATTGGATGCCGTCATCGGCCGGGGCGGTCTCTTGCACCCCCTGGAAGGCGGGGTCTATGAAGTCAACCAAGACATGAAAGATGACCTGGAAAGCTGCCGCTACGGCTGGCATGCCAGCAACCTGGGCGGGGTCATCGCCCTGTCCCTGGCCAAATCAATCGGCCGCAAAGCCTACATTGCCGACCCGGTCATTGTCGACGAACTGGAACCCCTGGCCCGGCTGACAGGCTGGCCGGCCTTTTCACGGAAATCCATCTTCCACGCCCTGAATCAGAAGGCTGTGGCCCGGCGCTATGCCACGGAGACGGGCGGAGCCTATGAAGACCTGAACCTGATCGTGGCACACCTGGGCGGGGGGATCTCGGTCGGAGCCCACAGCGGCGGCCGGGTTATCGATGTCAACAACGCCCTGTCCGGGGAAGGCCCCTTCTCGCCTGAGCGGACCGGCAGCCTCCCCTTCCTGGATCTCATGGAACTATGTTTTTCCGGCCGGCACAGTCTGGATGAACTTAAAAATCTCTTTATCGGCCGGGGCGGATTGACCGCCTGGCTGGGAACTTCGGATGCCGCGGCCATCGACCGCCGCATTGAAGCCGGGGACGAAAAGGCCCGGCTGGTCCTGGAGGCCATGTCCTACCAGGTAGCAAAGGCCATCGGCGGGGCTGCCGCCGTCCTGAAGGGCCGGGTCGACGCCCTGATCCTGACCGGCGGCCTGGCTTATGATCCCTATATCGTCGACTGGATAAAGGAGCGGGTTTCCTTCATTGCCCCCATCAAGGTCTATCCCGGGGAGGACGAGCTGGCGGCCCTGGCCGATACGGCCGGACGGGCCCTGAAAGGTGAACTCCCCATAAAAACTTATAGAAAAGAGGGCCCCTGATCATGAAACTGCCCGACAAAGCGGTCACCATCATCGCCGGACATTACGGCACGGGAAAAACGGAATTTGCAGTCAACCTGGCCATCGCCATGGCCCGGGACAAGCGGCGGACCGCCCTGGTGGACCTGGACATCATCAACCCCTACTTCCGCTCCATTGAACGGAAGGCGGAACTGGAAAAAGAAGGGATCATCATCCACGTGACCTCTCACGGCGGCAAGGGGGATACCCCGGCCATCCCGGCGGAAGTCATGTCGGTCTTCGCCGACACGGGCCTGCAGTCGATCATCGATCTTGGAGGGGACCCCGGCGGTGCCCGGGTCCTGGGGGCCTACAAGCCCCAGCTGGATGCCGTACCCCACGACTTCTGGTACGCTGTCAATCTCAACCGGCCCGAAAACCGGGATCCCGAAAAAGTAATTGCGGATATCCGGGAAACAGAGAAACTCAGCCGGCAGAAAATTACCGGCCTTGTCAATACCACCCATCTGGGCAGGGAAACCGTCCTGTCAGACATCCTGAAGGGCGACGAACACGCGGCTGCCATTGCGGGCCGCCTAGGCCTTCCCCTGGTTTATACCGTGGGTGAAAGAAAGTTTGAAAGCGAAGCGAAGGATCTTGTGAAAGGCTCCTTTTTCCCGATCAATATCTATATGATCAAACCATGGGAACTTGGCGATGCCAAAGGAGGACAGTTTGAATGGCTTCTGGAAGAGTAACGTTCCGGCAGGACAGATGTAAAGGGTGCGGGCTTTGCGCCCATGTCTGCCCGGTAAAAATCATTTTCCTCAACCAGGAAATAACCAATCGCAAGGGCTATCACCCGGCGACCATCGTCGAGATGGACAAGTGTATCGCCTGCGGCAACTGTGCCCGCATGTGCCCCGACTCGATTATTTCGGTTGAGCGTTTATAGGAGGCTGCGACATGGCAAAAGAACTTTGGAAGGGCAATGAGGCTATTGCGGAGGCGGCGATCCGGGCCGGCTGCCGCTGTTACTTCGGTTATCCGATCACGCCTCAAAGTGAAATCCCGGAATACATGGCCAAACATATGCCGGCCGCAGGCGGCGTCTTTTTGCAATCCGAATCCGAGATTGCGGCCATCAACATGGTCTACGGGGCCTCCGGTGCCGGAGCCCGGGTCATGACCTCGTCCTCTTCCCCGGGCATCAGCCTCAAGCAGGAGGGGATCTCCTATCTTTGCGGGGCCGAGCTTCCGGCTGTTATCGTCAATGTCATGCGGGGCGGACCGGGTCTGGGGACCATTCAGGCTGCCCAGGGCGACTATTTTCAGGCTACACGGGGCGGCGGTAACGGGGACTACCGGCTGATCGTCCTGGCTCCTGCCACCATCCAGGAGGTCGTGGACCTGATGCAGGATGCCTTTGACCTGGCAGACAAATACAGGATTCCCGTCATGATGCTTCTGGACGGCATGATCGGCCAGATGATGGAGCCGGTCGAATGGACCCATACCCCGGCCGCCGATCTGCCCGAGAAAAGCTGGGCCACAACGGGGACCAACAATGAACGCCCGCCCAACATCATCAACTCGCTTTTCATCGATCCCGATGAGTGCAACCGGCACAACCTGAAGCTGGAGGAGAAATACCGGCGGATCACCGAAAATGAACAGCGCTTCGAGATCACGGACGCCGATGAGGCGGAAGTCCTCTTTGTCGCCTACGGGACACCGGCCAGACTGGCCCGGGCGGCCGCCCGTCTGCTGGGCGAGGAAGGGATCAAGGCCGGGGTCTTCCGGCCCATCTCCGTCTGGCCCTACCCTTATGACGCCCTTCATGAAGCCGCAGGCAAAGAAAGCGTCAAAGCCGTTGTCACGGTGGAATTGAGCACCGGCCAGATGGTCGACGACGTCCGGATTGCCGTCAACGGCATCAAACCTGTCCACTTCATCGGCCAGGCCGGCGGGGTCGTTCCGACACCCCGGGAAGTGGCCGATGCCGCAAAGAAAGCATTGGGGAGGTAAGGCCATGTCAACCATTGTTTATGAAAAATCCAAGGGATTAACCGATATTGAAATGCACTACTGCCCCGGCTGTACCCACGGGGTCATCCACAAGCTGGTCGCTGAAAGCCTGGTTGAACTCGACGTCCTGGGACGGACGGTCGGGGTCGCACCCGTCGGATGTGCCGTCTTCGCCTACGATTATTTCAACTGCGACATGCACGAGGCCGCCCACGGCCGGGCCCCGGCTGTGGCCACGGGCATTAAGCGGGTCCTGCCTGAACATGTGGTCTTCACCTATCAGGGGGACGGCGACCTGGCCGCCATCGGGACGGCCGAGATCGTCCACGCCGCTATGCGGGGCGAGAAAATCACGACCATTTTCGTCAACAACGCCGTCTACGGGATGACGGGAGGCCAGATGGCCCCCACCACCCTGGTCGGCCAGAAGACTACGACGGCACCGGACGGCAGGAGTTTCCAGCACTACGGATCCCCCCTGCAGATGTCCGAGCTTCTTGCCACCATTCCCGGCTCCGCCTACATCGAGCGGGTCACGGTCACAACGCCCGCCCACCTGGCCAAGGCCAAGCGGGCCATCAAGAAGGCTTTTGACATCCAGACCCAGGGCCTGGGATTCACCATGGTGGAGGTCCTTTCAACCTGCCCCACTAACTGGGGCCTGACCCCGGTCGAGTCTCTGACCTGGCTGAATGAGAATATGATCCCGGTCTTCCCGCTGGGCGTCTTCCGGGATGTCACAAAAAAG
>DUUZ01000115.1 GCA_012841255.1 Clostridiaceae bacterium | reverse complement strand
TCGGTATTCCTTTGCCCGCCGTATGAATCAAACCCCCGTTAGTGCCGCCGCCCGACCGGACAGCCTCCTGAACGGGAATCCCCATTTCCCGGGCCATGGTCAGGGCGTAGCGCTGAAAACCGGGATGGGTGACCATGGACCGGTCCATATGACGGAGCATGGGGCCGGCTCCCAGGGCCGTCTGGGCCGCACCCGGGCCGGCAAAGCTGTCATCGGCCGGCGTGCCCTCAAAGACAATGGCCAGATCTGCCGCAACCTGGCGGGCTGTCACCAGGGCTCCCCGGCCGCCCACTTCTTCCTGGGTGGAATAGGCCGCCACCAGATCGACACCGAGCTCTTCCCCGTCCAGCCGCCTCATGGTTTCCGACAGGGCGGCGCAGCCCAGACGGCAGTCAAAGGCCTTGCCCAGAAGAAGATCGTGTTCCTCCAGATAGGAAAAGGGGACATCCGGCACAATAGGCGCCGCCATATCGATCCCGAAACGCTCTTCAGTCTCTTCCTTGGATGAGGAGCCGGGGTCAAGTTCGATCTGGTCCATGCTGACCCCCCGGTCCCGTTCGGCAGGGGTCAGAAAATGGGGCGGCTTGCTTGCTGCGACGACAGGCAGCCACTCTCCCCGCCTGTTGCGGACCCGGAAAAGATGGGCAGGGATGTTGCCGGCAACCCAGCTGCCCAAGGGGAGGACACCCAGCATGCCATTCGGTTTGACCGACTGGACGATCAGTCCGACTTCATCCAGGTGGGCATCCAGCTGGACCCGGATCCGGTCCCCCCGGTTGCCATTTCGGCGGACATAGACATTCTGCAGGCTGTCCCGTTCCGTTTGGCCAAGCCCCCGGCTATAAGAAACTGCCAGATCCGCTGCCTCATGCTCAAATCCCGACGGCCCGGGGACCTCGGAATAATCGGCTATCATTTGAATCAGATACTTTTTGTCCATGTCATCTCTCCTCTTTGCACCAGAGTATTACTGCGGTCATTCTATCCCACTCCCCTCTTTCCCGCATCATGAGAAATGCCCATGATTCAATAACAATCACATGCTCCAAAGAAGCGAAACCGGAATCTCCTCCCCTCTTTTTCAGCTGCTTCTTTTATGGATTCCGCTCAAGCCGGTCTGCATATTACCGCCATTTCTCGGCTTTCGCACGGTCAAAATCAGGACGATTGTCAATAAATCGTCAATAAGATTCCCTATATTCGGCTATTTCATGCTTTATTTTCAACCTTTCTTCCTGTATTCTGTCTGCAATCAAACAAATCCCCCGACGCGAGCCCACATATCGTTCTTTTCACTATGTTTGCATATCGTAATGGGGACAGCGGCCTCCGGGCCGCCGACAAATCAGTTTGATCTGAAAGTGAGTTCAATCATGCTATACAAACGGATTCTTAATCACGGCAAGAGGGTTCTGAGTACCATTCTGGTCGCCTCCATGGCCGTCATCCCGGTCGCCTCTGCCAAGCTTGCAGAAGTGGGCGGACCAGTCTCTGGTGCATTCATGGAAGCCGCCTCCGCCGACGACGACGAACCGCCTTTACTGCCGCAAGGCGCAGAAGACCTCCTTATTTTGGAGGAGAACACCATCGACCGCCATATGGAACAGATCCCCGGGGTCGAAGATGAGGAAGAAGACCAGGAGTCCCTGGAAAAACTGAATAAACGGAACGAGCGAAAAGAAGAGTTCGCACTTTTCATTCTCGGTTCTGAACATGAAGCCAGCAAGGAGCTGGCCAAGCCTCTGGCCCTGGATACACTCCTTCAAGAAAAAGACAGGCTTGAAAAAGAAAAGGCCGAAGCCCGGGAACGGGAGATTCAGGCGGAAAAAGAAAAAGCCGCAGCCCGGGAGAAAGAGCGCCAGGCCGAAAAGGCCAGGGCTGAAGCCCGGGAGAAGGAACTGGCTAAAGAAGCCGCCGACAAGGTTGATTCCGGCAGCAGCCAGACCTCCGGCGGGAAGTTCCTGATCCAGATTTCAAACCCCGACAAAAACTACAAGGGTCAGCCTCTCAAGGTATCCGACCGTCAGGCCCTGGAAGGCCTGGTCATGGGAGAGTGGGGCACGGACTACATTGGCGCCGTTCTCGTGGCCCAGTGCATCCGGGATTCCATGCTCAAGGAAGGCACCAACAGTGCCGCCACCATTAAGCGCAAGTACGGCTACACCGCTCCCATCAAGAAGAATGTGACCGATGCGGTGAAGCGGGCCGTGGCCTACGTCTTTGACGAAGGCGGCAGCGGTGTCCAGCATCCCATCTATTACTTCTATGCCAGCAACCTGGTCAAGAGCGGCTGGCACGAGACCCAGAAATTCATCGTTCAGCGGCACGCGGTCCGTTTCTTCAGCCGCTGGCGCTAGGACCAAAACATCTGACCGCTGACAGGAGGGAGGAAACTCCCTCTTTGCTTTTCAGGGCCTTTATTGCGTTAGAATGGGCCATAATAGGAAGATCACCGGCAAGGGAGATACGCCATGCAGATTATTATCGCGGGGGCCGGCAAATACGGCCGCACCATCGCGGGGGAGCTGGTGGCCGACGGCCACGATGTCACCGTCATTGAAAAAGAAGAGGAAGTCTTCGAATCCACCATGGAAAGCTACGATCTTTCCGGGGTCGTGGGGAATGCGGCCAGCCACCTGGTTCTTGAGGAGGCCGGCGTTTCCACCTGTGATGTTTTTCTGGCCTTGACCGGTTCCGATGAAGTCAACCTGGTTTCCGCCATCATTGCCCAGAAACTGGGTGCCCGCAAGACCTTTGCCCGCGTTGTCAACCCTGACTACAGCACCACGGCCTCCCTCTTCCGGACCAGCCTGGGAATCGACGCCGTCATCAACCCCAATCTGGAATCCGCCCAGGAGATTATGCGCATGCTCCGCTATCCCTCGGCCATCTCGGTGGAAAGTTTCATCCGCGGTAAGGTCCATATCGTGGCAGTCAAGGTTCCCGAGAAAAGCATCCTGGCCGGCATGCCCATGCTGGATTTCAAGGAAGAATGCGGTCTTGACCTGATGGTCTGTGTCATCCGCCGGGAGGGCTCGGTCTTCATCCCCGACGGCCGCACCGTGATCCAGCCCGGAGATACCATCCACGTGACGGGCAAGGTAGACACCTTGCAAAGCTTCTATGCCCGCACCAACACCATGGCCCCCAAGATCAAGCGGGTCCTGATCACAGGCGGCGGAGCCATCGTCTACTGGCTCCTGGGGCTGATGGACACAAAACGCTACACCGTCAAACTGATTGAACGGGACCGGAAGATGGCCGAACTCATTTACAAGCACTATCCCTGGGTGGATGTCATCCGGGCCGACGGTACAGATCCCCGGGTTCTTGAAGAGAGCAATATCAAACATTATGATGCCTTCATCGCCCTGACCGGGATCGATGAAGAGAATGTCCTGGCTTCCATGGCCGCCTCCCACCACGGGGTCCCCAAAACCATCACCAAGATCAACCGGACCAAGCTTCTGGACATCCTGGGCGATTCCGAACTCCAGAATATCCTGACCCCCCATCACATCGTCCGGGACGAGATCGTCCGGGCCATCCGGTCGCTGGAGAATTCAAGGGCTTCCGCAGTCGAGGCCGTCTACCGTTTTGAGGAGGGCAGGGTGGAGGCCCTGGAATTTGTGGCAGGCAAGGAAAGCCAGGTGCTGGACAAGACCCTGCTGGAGCTCAACCTGAGACCCTCGCTCCGCCTGGCCTGCATCGTCCGGGGCCAGGAGATCATCTTCCCCGGCGGCCAGGACCGAATCCTTGCAGGCGACCGGGTCATCGTCATTTCAACCGGCTCCCGCCTCGTGGACCTGGACGATATCCTGGGAGACTGACCGTGGGCTTCGCAACACTCCGCTTCGTCCAGGGCAGGCTCCTGCAGATCTGCTCGCTCCTCTTTCTGACCCCCATTCTGGTGGCGGTCTTCTACCGTGAGACTCTTGCGGCCCTCATGAGTTTCGGACTTGTGGCCGCCGTCCTTTTTCTCCTGGGCAGCCTTATGACCCTCCGCCGTCCCGGCCGGGTCCGGCTCAGAATAAGCGAAGGCATGGTCACCACCTTCATGACCTGGCTCCTGGTCTCCCTGGCCGGCGCCTTTGCCTTCATGCTGGCCGGTGAGATTCCCTCCTTTGTCGACGCCTTCTTCGAATCGGTATCCGGTCTGACGACCACCGGCTCCACCATCCTGACCGATGTGGAGAAGATGGCCCACTTCGCTCTTTTTTGGCGCAGTTTCACGCACTTTGTCGGCGGCATGGGGGTCCTGGTTTTCGCCTTCATCCTGGAAACCGATACCAGCGCGGATTCCGTCAACCTGATGAAAGCCGAGATGCCCGGCCCCTATTTCGGCAAGCTGGTCTCCCGGATAAGGAAAACAGCCATCATCCTCTACGCCATCTATTTTGTCATGACCCTCTTGACCATCCTCCTCCTGATCCTAGGCGGCATGCCCGTCTTCGACTCCCTGATCCACGGGCTGGGAGCGGCCGGAACCGGAGGCTTCTCCAGCAAGAATGCCAGTATCGGCTTTTACAACAGCTCCTACATCAACTGGGTTCTGACTGTCGCCATGGTCCTGTTCGGCGTCAACTTCCAGGTCTATTTCATGGCCCTGAAAAGGGGAATCCGCCAGGCGGTCAGGAGTGAGGAGCTGCGCTGGTACCTGGGCATCTACCTTGGGGTCTCGCTCCTGCTCGGACTGTCGGTCTACCCCCAGTCCCCCTCGGCCGGGCATGCCCTGGAACATTCCTTTTTCACCGTCAGTTCCATCATGAGCACCACCGGCTATGCGACACAGAATTTCGCCCTCTGGCCGCTGGTCAGCCAGATGCTCATCCTCTTCGTCATGCTCCTGGGGGCTTCGGCTGGGTCCACGGGCGGCGGACTCAAGGTCTCCCGTTTTGTCATCTACCTGAAGTCAGCCAAGGCCCACATCACCCGGTCCAGGGATCCCCGCCAGGTCGTCGCAATCCGCCTGGATGGGGAGATCCTCTCGGGGGAACGAAAGCAGTCGGTCCTCCGCTACCTCTGTCTTTACCTGCTCTTCCTGGGGCTGGGCACCGTCCTCCTGTCCCTGGACAGCCCCGACCTCATGACAGCCTTCTCTTCGGCTGCGACCGCCGTCAACAATGTGGGGCCGGGCCTTGCAGCAGTCGGACCGGCCTCCAACTTCTCCGCCTTTAAACCCTTTACAAAAATAGTGATGAGCTTTCTCATGCTGGGCGGGCGTCTGGAACTTCTGCCCCTCCTCCTCTTCTTCTCTCCCAAGACCTGGAAGCGGACCTCTTAAAAAGGAAAGGAAATAACAAGGATGCCTTTTTCAATTCTGGAAGCACAGGACTTCAATGAAAGCCCCTTCAGCCTGCTGGAGCGGGGCATGCTCCTCACCGTCCGGGACGGGGCGAGGATCAACACCATGACGGTCGGCTGGGGAGGCCTGGGCCGCATCTGGGGGAAAAACGCAGTCTATGCCACCGTACGCCCCGAACGCCATAGCTTCTCCCTGCTTGAAAAGGCAGACAGTTTTTCCTTCTCCGCCCTGCCCCCGGGCCGTGAGATGGACGACCTGATCAGCTACCTGGGAAGGGTCTCCGGCCGGGATGAGGACAAGATCCAAAAAAGCGGCCTGACCCTGGCCTTTGAAGAGGGGGTCCCCTATTTCGAGGAGGCAGATACCGTCTTCATCTGCCGGACCATGGCCGTCCCCCGCTTGCGGGAGGAGGATTTCCTGCCGGGCATGCGGATCATGGAGGACTGGTACGACGGCGGGCTTCACCATGTTTTCATCGGAGAGATCCTGAAAATCCTGAAAGCCGGCTCCAAATAAGAAAAGATCTGCCGAATATCAAAGAATGAAAAGGACTCCCGGCGCGGGAGCCCTTTTCATCTCTTGGCAAAAGACGGACGAGCCAGAATCAGATGACCCCTCTTTTATAAAGGACACGGGAGACCCCGATGGCGAAGACAGCCCCCACAGGTACCAGGAGACTGACGGCACTGGCCAGACCGGGCTGGACAATAAAGAGGATCAGCATGAAGGCCATGGGGCCTACAGCAATCTTCCAGTTCCGCGACACAAAGACCACCGCCAGACCGCCGAAGAGGGCGGGAAGGATATTGGCGAAAGCAGGCGCCAGGGTGGGGGACTCCAGTATGGGCGCGATGCTGCTCAGAAGCACCATTCCCAAAAAGAGAATCAGGGTCGTCACGATGGAGGAGATGCCGATGGCCAGGGTCGAGATGACCTCGCCTTCCGGAGTTCCCGGTTCCGCCTTGGCCACCTTCATGGCATTGATGGCACAGGGTGCCTTCAGGTTGGTGATGTTGCCTGTGACAAAGCTCAGATAGGAACCGCCGGCCCCCAGCATGGGGCCGTAGGTGAAGGCCTCGATGACCCCGACCGTATAGAAGATGGGGATGACCCCCAAGAGCCCCTTGCCCAGGGCACCCAGATAGGGCCAGGCCTTGAAATAGATGCTGAGGAGCAGCGGATAGGCCGTGAACATGATCAGGGCCAGGATGCCGGAGATTCTTCCCCAGCGGTGTATTTTTTGTTCGTACAGACTCATGTCAACCTCCGATCCAGGCCGTCAGGGGAATGGAGAAGGCCATGGCGCCCAGCATGCTGAAAGGCATGGCGTAATTCTCTAGCCAGGCGATCTTCTTGCGGGTTACCAGATAACCGAAGATCAGCATCAGGAGGGAGGAAAAAACCATGACGAAGACTGGAATCCAGCCTTTAATACCCGTCCTGATCTCCGAGAAGATCATGCCCAGGAAGGCCGACACCATCCCGATGAAAAGCGAGTCCATGAAGATGGCACCCCATTTTTCGTCCTTGGCTTTCAGGGTCATCAGGCCCCTTTGCATCTTCTTCAGGAAGAAGGTGATGATGACCAGGCCCGAAAAACTTCCCAGGGTCATGACCCAGGCGATGGTGGCGTAGGCCCTGGCATCCGTCAGGGCATCGGTCATGGAGATCCCCAGGGCTGACGCTGCCGAGGTCGCTGCCGGGAGTTCGTAGGTCAGGGCACCCACGACGCTGAGGCGCAGCCAGGGAAGGGGAAGCCCGATGAAGCGGGACAGGGTGATGATCCCGATGATGATGGCAATGGCCGGTGCGATGGAGAAAATGGCGGACCCCCGCATGATGGAGGCCAGGAGTTTTTTGGACATCCCCATCTCCCGGGCTCTTTGGTAGGCCTTGACCGTGAAAAAGACAGATTGGCCCAGGACATACAGGATGACCAGGGCCGCCAGTCCATAAAGGACCGGGTGGTTGACATGGAACATAGACACCTCTTCTTTCTTCGCCTAAAAAGAGAGGGCAGCCCAATCTGCCCTCTGATGACCTGTTCAGGAGAACCGGCGGTCCGGAACCTTATGCCGGTTGTTCTTCATCGTCTTCCGTAATTCCCGCCATCAGGAGACCCAGGCGGTTTCTGGAGCAGGCTGCCTGCTCCAGGCAGGCCAGGATCCGGCCCCCGTATATGACTAGGACCCGATCCGGAATCTCAAGGATTTCGTCCAGTTCGGTCGACACCATGAGGACAGCCGCCCCCCGGTCTCTTGCTTCAACGATCTGGGACTGAATGTACTTGGTGGCCCCGATATCCAGCCCGCGTGAAGGGTGAACCGCAATCAGGAGATGGGTTTCCCTGGAAAGTTCACGGCCGACCACCATTTTCTGCTGGTTGCCGCCGGACAGGTTGATGGCCTTTTCCATGATGCTGGGCGTCTTGACTGAGAATTTCTGTACCAGTTCACGGCTGTGCTTGTCGATCCAGCGCCAGTGCATGAAACCCTTGGTCGAATAAGGTTCCTTGTAGTTGTCGACCATGGCGATATTCTCTCGGAGGTTCATGGCCCCCACCATGCCCATCTTGTGACGGTCTTCCGGAATATGGCCGACGCCGGCATCCAGGATATTCTTGGCCGATTCGTGCGTCACGTCCTTGCCCAAAAGTTCCACCCTGCCGGATGCGGGCGCCAGGAGTCCGGTCAGGCATTTCACCAGTTCCGACTGGCCGTTTCCGTCCACGCCGCAAACTCCTACGATCTCCCCTGCCCGGACCTGAAAGCTGACATCCTTGAGGACATGGATGCCCTTCTCATTGATGTAGTTCAGATCTTCCACATCCAGGATGACCTCTCCCGGCTCGGAGGGGGTCTTGGCTGTGACCAGCTCAACTTCCCGGCCGACCATCAGGTGGGCCAGTTCGTTCAGGTTCTTGATACTCTTGACTTCAAGTCCCGCCGCGGCCACTTCGCCCTGGCGGAGGACCGTGCAGCGGTCACAGATGGCCATAATTTCTGGCAGCTTGTGCGAGATGAAGATCACGGTCTTGCCCTCGGCAATCAGCTGGCGGATGACATCGAAAAGACCCTCCACCTCCTGGGGGGTCAGAACGGCCGTGGGCTCGTCCAGGATCAGGGTATCGACATCCCGGTAAAGTGCCTTCAGGATCTCCAGCCGCTGCTGCTGCCCGACGGACATCTTCCCCACCTTTTCCCAGGGGTCGATGTTCATGTGGTAGCGATCGGCCATTTCCGAAAATCGTTTGGCTGCAGCTTTCAGGTCCAGGACTTCCTTGTTGCCGCCGTAGCCCAGGACAACGTTCTCAATGGCGCTATGGGCGGGGATCAGCATGAAGTGCTGGTGGACCATGCCGATACCCCGGTCGATGGCATCCCGGGGGGAGCGGACATTCAAAGGTTCGCCCCGGTAATAGATGTCACCGGAGGTCTGTTCGTAAAGGCCGAAGAGGATGTTCATCAGGGTCGATTTGCCGGCCCCGTTTTCGCCCAGGAGGGCGTGCACTTCACCCTCTTCAACAGAAAAGGATACGTCCTTGTTGGCGACGACCGGACCGAAGCGTTTGGTAATATGTTTCATTTCAAGAATGCTTGCCATACCGGCCTCCTATTCTTTGATGTAGGGGATCGCACTCCCGGCCGGCTTATTGGATTTGCGGCTGACCAGACAGAGCGAGAAGATCGTGATGATGTAGGGGATCATGAGGGGGAACTGTGAGGGAATCCCCGTTGAGAGCGCCTGCAGCCTGAACATGAGGGCATTACTGGCCCCGAAGACCAGGGAGGCGATCATGACACCCAGGGGCGTGTAGTTGCCGAAGACAACCGCCGCCAGTGCGATGAAGCCGCCGCCCGCGATCATGCCTTCCGTAAAGAAGCTGAGCTGACCCATGGAGACAAAGGCCCCTGCAAATCCAGCCATGACCCCGCTGTAGAGGATGGCCAGGAAGCGGGTCCGGGTCACGTTGATCCCGACCGTATCACAGGCCTTGGGGTTCTCACCCACGGAACGGACCTTCAGCCCCGTATTGGACCGGAACATCATGAACTGGGCAATCGGAACCAGCAGGAAGGCCAGGTAGATGGGCACCGGATGCCGGAAGAAGATCTCACCCAGGTAGGGGATCTTGGACAGCAGCGGAATGGGCGTCGTTCTGAAAGTGTCAATTTTGGGCGGGCTGGTGTTGGCTCCGAAAACGGCCCGGTTGACCGTAATGGTCAGACCGGAAGCCAGGAGATTCATCCCCGTACCGATGACGGTCTGGTCAGCCTTGATGATGACCGTAAAGAAAGCAAAGACCGCAGCAAAGGCAACCGTGACGATAATCGCAATCAGGGCGCCCAGCCAGACATTCCCGGTCAGGAGCGATCCCATGACCCCGGACAGGGCCCCGATCAGCATCAGACCCTCGGTCCCGATATTGACGATGCCGGCGCGTTCGCTGAAGACGATGCCCAGTCCTGCCAGGAGCGTGGGTGTCGCAAGCCGGATGGCAGTCGAAAGGAAATTAGCCAGTTCATTCATGCCTGATCACCTGCTTTCTCAATTGCCGGTTCAGGAAGAGGGGTATCCGCACCCTCCGTGTCTTCCGCAAGGACATCGTCCTGTACGTCCGGATCAGCGGCCGTCGTCATCTTGCGGCGGCGTTTGATCTGGAACATCATGCGTCCGGCAATAAACAGAATAATGAGTGCCTGGATGACTTCAGCAACCGAGGCATTGACGTCGCGGGTCAGCACTTCCATCCGCAGGGAGCCGGCCGAGATTCCCCCGAAGAGGATGCCGGAGAAGACAATGCCCAGCGGGTTCAGATTGCCCAGGAGGGCAACCGCAATTCCGGTAAAACCGAAAGATTCCGAGAAGGAAGTGATCATCAGGCGGCCCTGGACTGCGATAATCTCAACGGCACCGCCCAGACCGGCAAGACCGCCGGCCAAAAAGAGCGACAGGATAGTGGAACGGGCAACACTCATGCCGGCGTATTCACCGGCCGTGGGGTTCAGTCCGACAACCCGCATCCGAAAACCGCTCGTTGTTTTCCAAAGATAAAAGTAGTAGAGAAATACCCCGCCCAGCACGATCAAAAGACCGGTATGTACGTTGAGGCCGGGGATGAAACTCCCCAGCCTGGCAGTCTTGGGAATGGCCGGGGACTGGGGATAGTAAGGCGGCAGCTGCTCAAGCATGGGCCCTGTGACGAAATAGGCGGCAAGCAGGGCGGCAATGTAGTTGAGCATGATGGTGACGATCAGTTCCGATGCACCGAATTTGACTTTCAGGGCTGCCGTGATGAAACCGAAAAGCGAACCGCCGATAAAGCCGGCAAGCAGTGTCAGCGGCAAATGAATGGCGGCCGGCAGACCGGTCAGATAAATACCGACTGCGGTCGCGCTGATGGCACCTGCCGTAAATTGTCCCTGGGCACCCAGGTTGATGATGCCGCTCCTTTTTGCGATTGAAAAAGAAAGGGCGGTGAACATGAGGGGGATGGCTTTGGTCAGGGTCGCATCGAAGGACCTTTTTGTGCCGAAACCGCCCTGGAACATGTGCCCGTATGCGACAAAGGGATTGGATTTACTGGTGAAGAGGATGACGATGCTGCCCACGAGGAGTGAGGCGATGATGGCCATAATTGGAAAATAGAGCGTTCGCAAAAGAGCCTGCAGACGCTGCTTAATGGTCATTCCTTCCATTATACGCTCCTTCTTTCTGCCTTTGATTCTCCCGCGGCGGCCGTCTGCTCCAGACTATCGCCGCAAGGCAGATACGGATTAATGCTAAAGCCGGGTACGAACCGCCAGGGGCCCGTACCCGGTCTTTGTCCTTCTAAGACATCACAGCAAATAATCAGTCAAGATTGATTTTGATCTCGCCGGAAGCGAGTTTCTTCTGGATGTCGTCGATCTGATCTTTGATAGCCTGGTCAACTTCGAGGTAGTAATCCCCGACGAAGACGACGCCCTGGGCGGCGCCCATGGGCAGAACTTCCATTGGCATGCTGCCGGCCTGATAAGCTTTGTAGGCCGCTTCATAAGCGATGGAGGTGTCTTTGACGATTGCGACGACCGCAGCGGTCGGGGCAACGGTTTCCTGGTTCAGGCCGGAGCCGATCGCCATGATTCCCATTTCTTCAGCCGCTTCCATGACACCCAGCGAAGCCTGGTTGGCCATGGGGCAAAGGACGTCGACGCCCTGGCCGACGAAGGCCTTGCCGAGTTCCTTGGCGGCGTTGACATCGTCCATGCTGCCCGTGTTCTGGGAGATGATTTTGACGTCGGGGTTGACATACTTGGCGCCTTGTTCGAATCCCTTGGCTCCGTTCAGGATGGGGGCGATTTCAAGGCCGCCGATGTAGCCGATCGTGCCGGTTTTGGTCAAAAGAGCTGCAAGAGCACCCATCAGGTAGCCCTGCTCAGCGTCCTGGATCGCGAAGGAACGGACGTTTTCAGCTGTGACCCCCGAGTTGATCAGGAAGAACTGGATTTCAGGATACTTTTCAGCTTCCTGCATGGCCAGATCCTGGTAGCTGCTGGATGACATGAAGATTACCTTGTAGCCGTCATCTGCATAGGTGCGGATGGCCGCTGCGGCGTCCGACACCGGGGTATTTTCTGTGTGACCGATCTGGGCACCGTTCTTCTCAATTTTCTTGAGACCTTCAAAGGCCGTGGCATTCCAGCTCATGTCTGAGACTGCGCCTTCCATAATGAGGGCGACCTTGGTCACTCCGTCATCTTTCTTTTCGCCGCTGTCACAGGCTGCGACTACACCAATAGCAAGCACCAGAACGACGGTGATGGCCAACAGTTTTGTCCACGTTTTTCTCATTTTTTCCTCCTAGTTTAGCTAGTCTTCTTGAAAAAAGCCTATCCGCATCAGGCAGAATCGCCCAATGTGACAGGTTTCAACAAAACGACCAATTTACGCTAGTATTCTAGCAGATCTTCCGGCCTTTTTGTAATCTTTTACTATCTTTCCCTAAAATCGCCATTTCCGGAAGGACGGTACAGAAAAGGAGCGAAAATGAAAATCACCGATCTGATCAAACGGCTGAAAAAAGACAAGGAATCGAAGAAAACCACGCAACCGACGCCTGAACCGGTCTTCTTCATCTCTGCCGCCCAGGTCTGGAGTGCCCATGTGGAAAGCTATCTGGAAGAGCGGGGCATCCCCTATCTGAAAGAGGGCCGCAAGGGCCCGGCCCTGGCTCTGGAACTGGGTTATACCAGTGAAATTTTCGACTATTATATCCCCCGCGAAGCCTTGGAAGATGCCCTAGAGGGAGCCGGGGAACTCCGGGAAATTACGGGCGGGTAATCAGGACCGGTTGGCCTTGAGGAGTTTGATCTCAGCGGCATAGCCGTCCAGGTCATTGGGTGTCTCAAGATTGAAAGGCAGATCAGAAAGCCTGGGATGATTGATGATCCGGACCAGGGCGGAAAGCCCCATCTTCCCCTCCCCGATTTTTGCGTGCCTGTCCTTTTTGCTGCCCAGGCCATGGAGACTGTCATTCAAATGGAAAGCTCCAAGCTTATCCAGACCCACCGTCCGGTCAAAAAGATCCAGGACTCCATCCAGATCCCCGGCCAGGTCATAGCCGGCGTCAAAGACATGGCAGCTGTCCATGAGAACCCCCAGGCGGCAGCCGGCACCGACCAGGTCCAGGATCCGGGCCAGATCTTCAAAGCGGCCGCCGATCTCGCTCCCCTTGCCGGCCATGGTCTCCAAAAGTATGGGAGTACGAAAGCCCTTGTTCAGAACATCCGTCAAAGCCCGGGCGATCAGGAGAATACCCTGCTCCCGGCCCTGGCCGACGTGGCTTCCCGGATGCAGGTTGTAGACCACCCGGCCGATATTTTCCAGGCGCTCCAGATCCTCTTGCAGGATGGTTTGGGAGAACTCCCGGATATGGGCCTTGTCCGAGCAAAGATTTAAAGTATAGGGGGCATGGGCCACGATGGTGCCGATCCCCAGCTCATCCGCCAATCGGTTGTAGGACGCCATGTCCTCCAGGTCCAAGGCGCGGGCGGTTCCTCCCCTGGGATTTCTGGAAAAAAATTGAAAGGTGTTGGCTCCGATGGCGGCTGCTGTCTCCCCCATATGCAGGTAGCCTTTCCCCGCCGGTAAATGGCATCCGATATAAAACATGGCCTGCTCCTTTGCCTTCATTCTCCCACAGCTCCGATAAAATAAAAAAACCGGGCATTGCCCGGCCCCTGACCCCATTGATCCCGGCTGTCAGTCGACCACAAAAATCACTTCACCCGGCAGGGCCATCCCCAGATAGTCCCGGGCCAGCCGCTCGACATATTCCCGGGATCCCGCAATCTCATCCAAACCCTGCAAAGATTCATATTTCTGGTAGAGGCGGTCGCGTTCCCGGGACAGCCTCTCATTTTCACGGGACAGGCGGTCAAAATCATTTTTCTGGCTGAAGAAGCTGGTCACGCAGAAGAAGAGAACCAGGATGGTCAGGACTCCAATAAAAAAACGGGCGACAAAAGGCAATGATGAGGGCCTTCGCTCCGTTTTAATGTTTTCAGAATAGCGTGGGCGCATCTTGTTCACCTGTCGACCTGACATCCTGTTGATAGTAAGGCAATAGTACTTCAGTTTGTTCGGTTTTGCAAGTGAACACAGCCGGAAATGATGACAGTTCCGTGACAAAGGGGCCTGCCGGCCCTCTTCAGTCTTCCGGAAGAATTTCGTAGAGTGACTCGGCTTCCTCTTTCCTGACGTGTTCCTTCACGTCCAGGATCCGGACGAGGATCATTTTCTGCCCGTACCCGATCTCCAGAAGATCGCCCGCCTTGACCTCGGTCCCCGGCTTGGCCCGCTTACCGTTAACCTGGATACGTCCGGCCGAAGCCATCTCGTTGGCGACCGTGCGCCGCTTGACGATGCGGGAAACTTTCAGGAATTTATCCAATCTCATGATTTACGGTCCTTTCATCGGAGGAAAGCGTCTGTTTCGCCTCATTCCAGAGGCTGTCCATCTCTTCCAGGGACATGCCCGAAAAAGAATCGGGAGATGTTCCGGCCAGCTCCTCCATCAGCCTGAACCTTCGGATGAAGCGCTCTGAACTTCCGGACAGGGCGGATTCGGGGTCAATGCCCAGGATCCGAAGTACATTGACGGCGGCGAAGAGGAGGTCACCGGCCTCTTCGGCAGCCCGGATCTTGTCGCCCTTGTCAACTTCTTCAAGAAGTTCGGCCAGTTCTTCCGCGATCTTGTCCCGGGCACCGTCCACCGAAGGCCAGTCGAATCCCACATCGGCGGCTTTCTTTTGCAGCTTGAAAGAACGGATCAGGGCAGGCAGTGAACGGGGGATATCCTCCATGGCCTCGCCGGCACTCCGGAAACCCTTTTCCAGGCGTTTATTCTTCTCCCAGGTATGAAGGACCATGTCCGGCGTGGTCGCCGTGTCTTCCCCGAAAAGATGGGTATGGCGAGAAATCAGCTTTCTGCAGATGCCCGAAACAACATCGTCGAAATCAAATTGACCGGCGTCCCGGGCTATCCCCGAATGGAAAACCACCTGCATGAGGACATCGCCCAGCTCTTCTTTCAGCAGTTCGGGGTCGCCCTTGCGGATGGCGTCCACCGCCTCGTAGGCCTCTTCCAGGAAATTGCCCTGGATGCTCTCATGGGTCTGCACCCGGTCCCAGGGGCAGCCTTCCTCACTGCGGAGAAAGGCCATGATTTCAAGCAGCTCCTCCACCGAGTAGCGGTCTTTCATGACGAAAGCCCCGCCTT
>DUUZ01000114.1 GCA_012841255.1 Clostridiaceae bacterium | reverse complement strand
TATAGTAGACCCCCGGCCGGTATTGAGTGCCGATATCGTTGCCCTGCCGGTCCCGGGTCGTGGGATTGATCATGCGGAAGAAGTGGGCCAGGACCTGGTTCAGGGAAAGGATATCCCCGTCATAGACCAGGCGGACGGTTTCGGCAAAACCCGTCGCCCCCGTGACCACCTGCCCGTAGCTGGGATCCTCAATATGGCCGTTGGCATAGCCTGATTCTGTTTCAATAATGCCCTGTTCCAGGAGCTGGTAGTAGCGTTCCACACCCCAAAAGCAGCCTCCTGCCAGATAAATCGTTTTCCGGTTCATTGTGTTCTCCCTTCCTTCATCGCCCGCCTTCCATGATAGCCCCCAAGAGCTGTTTCCCCCGATACCCCAGATACCCCGGCCCTCCTCTCTGGCCGTCTTTTCAAGTTTTTCAAGATGGTCATGCCAGAAGGTGTTGGGCGGATAGCGTTTGACCCGGACCAGGCCCTCCCGGGCCAGGACCTCGTTGACCATGGTGTGGGCGTCCAGCCAGGCATAGGCCAGAAGGCGGTCATAAGGGTCGTAGGGGTCCTGGTCAAATTCCAGCCAGATCTCCCGGTCTGTCAGCCAGGCAGCGGCAATCCGGGATACCGATTCCCCTTCATGGGTTCTTTTGTCTTCCTGGTGGTGGGAGTAGGATTCAGGGGCATCGATCCCGATCAGGCGGAGCCGGACCGGCTGATCCTGCCGGAGGACGATCAGGGTGTCGCCGTCGACCACCCGTTCGATCCGGACCTTCTCCAGATCCCCCAGATTCCTGGCTCCTCCCGGCCGGACAAGGTCATAGTTTTCGAGCGGAGAATTGAGTCTCCTGGCGAAAAGTTCCGCCTCTTCCTCACTCATAACCCGATCTTGCCGGATGACCGGAATTTCTTCCTCTGCCCGGTCGGTGGGAGGCCGGGTCAGACCCGGTTCCGCCACATTTTGTCCCAGGCAGGCCGTCAGGGCCAAAAGGCCCAGGGCAAGGGCTAAACTGAGGATTAGGGCTTTAAAAAAAGTCCGCTTGAATCGATTTTGCCTGCGGACCATCACCTGATTGTGACAATTGTTCAAATTCATTCTGTTTTCACTCAACAAGTCCGGATTATATTAAGCACGTAGCAAAAGGCTACGACAACACCTCTTCATACGTCTCCTCGACAGGGACCCGCTCCGGGTCCCTGTCAACTTTTGTCCTGAATTTTTTCATCCCTATTTCGAAGCCAGGGCCGCAAGCTTTTCATCCCGGACCCGGTAGGCATTCCATACTACTTTT
This sequence comes from Clostridiaceae bacterium, assembly GCA_012841255.1. Classification (GTDB taxonomy): domain Bacteria; phylum Bacillota; class Clostridia; order Saccharofermentanales; family DTU023; genus UBA4923. The sequence goes on along the minus strand of DUUZ01000114.1, from coordinate 1,254 downwards.
TCAATATCGATCGTCGTGAATTCCCCGTCCTTGTAGAGGACCTTCCCGTCGACCATGGTCAGGACCACATCTGACGCATTGGCATTGGTGAAAAGGGCCGTGCCGTAGTCAAAGACGGGCTGGAACTTGAGACCCGACATGTCCAGGACCGCCAGATCCGCCTTGAAGCCCGCCTCCAGAAGGCCGGTATCCTCCCGGCCCTGGGAGAGCGCCCCGTTGCGGGTCGCAAAGGTCAGAAGTTCGCCGGTGGAAAAGAGAAGGGGATCCCGGTGGATTCCCTTGGCCAGGAAGGAGCCCAGGGTGACTTCCTCGATCATGTCCAGGTTGTTGTTGGAGCCGGCACCGTCCGTCCCGACTGCCACCCGGATGCCGTGGTCCCGCCAGGATTTGACGTCTGCCAGGCCGCTGCCGATCTTGAGATTGGAGGAGGGCATGTGGGTCAGGGTGACACCCTTGTCCCGGAGGATGTCGTAGTCTTCTCCCTCGATGAAGATGGCATGGGCTGCTGTCGTCGGTGTGTCAAAGATTCCAAGATCAGCGAAATAGCGGGAGGGGGTCTTGCCATACTTGGCCTTGCACTCTTCGTGCTCGCCCTCGGTCTCCGACAGGTGGATATGCATGCGGAGTTTCCTGTCCCTGTTGTACTCCGCCAGCTGGGTGACTAGCGAAGGGACACTGGTGTACTGGGCATGGAGCGAGGCGTTGGGGATGACCTGGCCCCCGGTGGCCGCCGCATCCCGGATCAGGGCCTCGGTCTCCTTGAACCAGGCCGTTTGTTCCAGATCGGTGGAGGCATCGCCCGTCAGTCCGTTTGAAAGGCTGGCCTTGATGCCGGTCTCGGTCACCGCCCGGAAGATCCCCTGGATTCTCATGTACATATCTGTAAAGGACGTGGTTCCGCCCGACAGCATCTCAGCGATCCCCAAAAGAGCTCCCCAGTACATGTCCTCCTCGGTCAGGAGGGCCTCAAAGGGAAAGATGCGGGTGAAGAGCCAGTCGTAGAGCGTCAGGTCCTCGCCGTAGCCCCGGGTCAGGGTCATGGGGACGTGGGAGTGGTTGTTGACCAGGCCGGGGATCAGGAGCTTGCCTCGGCCGTCATAGGCGTCCTTGTCCAGGACCCGGACCTCCTCCAGGCTCCTGGTAGCGGGTTCGATTGATTCGATCAGCTGATTTTTGACCCGGACACTCATATGTTCCCGGGTTTGGCCGTCGGGGCAGATGATGGCGATATCGTGAAAAAGCATGGTCTAGTCC
>DUUZ01000113.1 GCA_012841255.1 Clostridiaceae bacterium | reverse complement strand
GCCCGTTCCCAGGAAGACGGCCAAAAGAACCAGGTACCACCACAAAGCGCGCTTGCCGGGGAAGTGCATATCAGCCGTCCCGTGTCAGTTTGTCATAGACTTTTTCCAGCCGCTCCAGGGCCGTCATGAGGACCGCTCTCGGACAGGCCAGATTGACACGTTCGAAGCCCTTTCCGGCCTCGCCGAAGATATAGCCTTCATCCAGGTAAAGATTTTCTTCGACCATACATTGTTCGAGTTCTTCATGGTCAGAGCAGACCGGACTGAAGTCCATCCAGGCCAGGTAGGTACCCTCCAGATCGAAGAGACAGACCTGGGGCATGCGGCTTTCGGTGAAGTCCTTCAAGGCCAGGTAGTTCTCCCAGACGTAGTCCAGCATGGCTTCATACCAGTCATCGCAGCGGGTATAGGCGGCTTCGGCCGCAGCAAAGCCGAAGGTCGAATGGGTATGAACCCCGTCCAGCCGGATTCTTTTTTTGAAGAGCTCCCGGTCACTGGGGTCTTCGATAATGATGCTGGAGACCCCCAGGCCGGCCAGGGAGAAGGTCTTGCTGGCGGACAGGGCCAGAAGATGGCGGCTGCCGTAATGGCGGGCCTGCTTGGTAAAGACGGTGTGGGGCTCAACGAAACTGAAGTCGGAGTGGATCTCATCCGAGATGACGAAGACCTCGTGTTCTGCCGCCAGTTTTGCCATCCGGCCGATCTCCTCTTCGGTCCAGACCCGGCTGACCGGGTTGTGGGGGCTGCAGAGGATGAAAATATCCGCCTCTTTCATCTTGGCCTCCAGGTCCTCAAAGTCGATTTCATAGCGCCCCTCCCGGATGACCAGGGGATTGGTCAGCAGGGTCCGGCCGTTTTCTTCGACGGCCCGGTAGAAGGGGTAGTAGACGGGAGTCTGGATCAGGACCTTGCCGCCTTCTTCTGAAAAAGCCCGGACAGCGGAAAAAACTGCCTGGACAACTCCGATGGCGGGGACCACCCAGTCTTTGTTGATGGGGAAACCGTGGCGGAGGCTGAACCAGCGGTCCAGTGCCGCATAATATTCCGGCCTGGGGCCTGTATAGCCCCAGATTCCTTCTTCCGCAAGCTCTGCCAGGGCATCCCGGATGCCCTTGGGGCTTCGGAATTCCATGTCGGCCACGGACAGGGGGATGATGTGCCTGCCGGGGTCGACCGGGCCGGGGGCGATGTCCCATTTCATGGATCCGGTATTGCGGCGGTCGAGAATCTCGTCAAAATTCATAGTTCATTCCTTTGTCAGTCGTCCAGGAGCCAGTGCTCAATGACCTTACTCTCATCAAAGCCGTGAAGACCCAGGTAATACTCCAGGGATTCAGTCAAAGCTTGAAGGGGGGCCAGGCCCACGATCTCGCTTCCGATCACGGGAACCCCGTAGCGGGCGGCCTCCATGCGGACCGTTTCGAAGACCCGGTAGATGGGATTTTTCCGGTAGTCCGTGATGTTCATAGTGACCTGGACAATCCCTTTGTCCTTGAGTTCGACCCCGCCCGCCTTGATGTACTGGAAGCCCCCCCCGGACTGGCGGATGGACCGGGCGATCCTGTTGGCGATCTCAAGGTCGGAGGTGCCAAGGTCAATGTTGTAGGCGATGAGGGGGAAGCGGGCACCGACGGCGGTGACGCCGGCTGTCGGGTGGATTTTCCGTTCCCCGAAGTCGGGCCCCCATTCGGGCAGGAGAAGTTTTTCCGCCATGCCCTCGAACTGGCCCTTGCGGATTCTTGCCAGGTTGACCCGGTCGGGGGATGTGGCAGAGTCCTCATATAAAAAGACGGGGATACCGTGGCGTTCGCTGATCTTCCGTCCCAGTTCCCTGGACAGCTCCACCGTTTCCTCCACCGTCATGTTGCGGATGGGGATGAGGGGGACGACGTCAGCGGCTCCCATGCGGGAGTGTTCACCGCTGTGGCCGTTGAGGTCGATCAGGCGGGCGGCCTCGCCGACCGCCTCCAGGACTGCTCCCAGAACCGCTTCCGGCTGGCCCAGGACCGTGACCACCAGGCGGTTGTAGTCGGCATCGGCTTCATAGTTGACCAGACGGACGCCCGGCAGGTTTTTTAAGGGCGCCACGATCTGTTCGATAACTTCACTGTCCCGTCCTTCACTGAAATTGGGTACGCATTCTATAATTTTCATTTTGTCATCCATCAGGAATTCTCCTTTTCTTTGCGGGCCAGTGTTTCCTCAATCAGGCGGTCGGAGGCCAGGTAGGGCAGAGTTAAAGAATCCCGTCCCTCCATCTTTTTGTTGTAGGCTTCGACTGTCTCAATAGCGTTCTCGTTTCTGGCCCAGGCCCGCCTTGCCACTCCGGCCATGACATCCCAAAGGACGGCGTTTTCCAGGACTTCATCGATCCGTTCAGACCCGTCCAGGACACAGCCGAAGCCGCCGTTGACAGCCTTGC
>DUUZ01000112.1 GCA_012841255.1 Clostridiaceae bacterium | reverse complement strand
GGAAGATGAATGGGTCCGGATGCTGACCCTGGCCATCGGCAACCCCGACCAAAGAGATCATATCTGGGAGGAAATCCCTGCCTCACAAAAATCCGGCATCTCCCTGTCCGACTTCATCCGCTACGTCATCTTTTTATCTGAATGCCTGCCGGGTTCGGTCATCTCTTTTTTCCCGGCCACAGCTGAGGAAAACAGGACCTTTCATAGCCAGTCCGTGCGGGTGGACAAGCACCTGGATCCCAAGCCGTCCGCGGCTTCAGTCTGGTGGCTGGAAGCCCAGACCTCCGACCTGCGGAAGCTGAGGCTGGCCCTCCCCGTCACCATGGACAGCCAGGGCGTCCCCTTCTTCTCCAAATCCTGGATCTCCCGCCAGCTGGCCCTGCACGATTACGTAGTCCTTTACATGGATGCATTGGCCACCGGTTCCAGGCCTGCGCTCATCTCCCTGCTCAGCCAGTATTCGGCCGGCTGGTCCCCCATCCGCCAGAAGGCCGCCGAGCGGCGGGCGGATGAACTCCTCCGCTATTACCGCGAATCTATCAACTTGGGGCAGGGCAGCTACCGCTGCCTCAGCGTCATGCCCGGCCACACGGTTGTGGAGCAGCAGTATGTCCTCCAGGATACAGCCTCTCCCCGGGTGCGGCGGGTCACCTTCACCGAAAGCGAAGGCATCTTCCGGGCCGAGGAGAACATCCCCCAGAATCTGGATGAGGAGGACGGCCTTTTCTATCTGGACGGCCGGACGCTCTTTGGCGCTTCGGGGAAGGAAAGTGTTATTTCATCCAAGGAGGCTGTGCCGCTTTTGGGAATCCCGCTGAAACTTGAGGAGGTGGAGACACCAGGCGAGGACGGACCCGAGTTCCGGGTCACCTGGCCCGGTCTTATTGTCGAGGCCCAGGGGAACTGCGATCCTGAAAACCTGACCTTCCAGGGGAAGATTCATCAGGTCTCGGTCTATTACAGCCAGTATGAAACAGGATCCGGCCTGAAGGCGGGCGATACGGTCTATGACCTTTACAGCCGCTACCCCTTCGCCCAGGAGAACGGCTACCTGATCAGCCGGAGCGAAAATGGCACGACCAAAACCCTGGCCGTCCAAATCGAGTCGGACTCCATCGTCCGCATGACCCTGATCTTCAATTCCTGAGCGCGATAAATGACAAGGTAACCTGGACAGTAGAGCAGGAATCCAGAAAACCTCGAAACGGCATAGGCGGCGGGGTTATCGAGTGAATCAAAAAAGCCCGAGAAACGAAGATAAATGCTAAAATAGCATCAACGGCAAGAAAGAAGAGCGCACTTAACAGGCCGATCGAGCAATTTGTCGGTTTCGACACTTTAAGCTGGATGGCCTGAGTAAGAAGAGAAGAACCTTGTTCGGAGCGGGCCTTGTTTCTAAAAAATTAGCGTATTACTTGTTTTTCTGTAATAGGCTGGGCCGTAGAATGACATGGGAAGGATCGATTGCAGGGACCTTTAAAAGTTCCAAAATGTCCTTCCCGAATGTGGCGCTGAATGACTGGAGTGGGGTCCGGTCATTCAGCCTTTTTCTAGGGAAACCATTGATGTGCCCCATGACTAAATTAATGTCTTCCTGGGACAGATCATTAAAGGAAGTCCCCCTGGGTAAAATCCGCCTTAAGTGCTTATGGGCGCCTTCGACGCCCGGTTTCTGGTTTGGGGTGCCCGGGTCACAGTAGTAGAGCCGGGTGCGCCTTTGTCCCTCATCGTCAAACTCGATCTTTACAGGATTAGAGAACTCGGACCCGTTGTCTGTGATGAGGAGGGGGAAGAGCTTTTGAAAGGTTGCCCGGCCCAGGAGCTTGTCAAACTGATCAAAGATATTGATGACGGATTGGGCTGTATTTCGTTCCCGCAAGAACAAGAGCAGCATGGAGGACTCCTGGAAGTATAGGGACAAGAGGACCCTGCCGCCGATGGTTCCGATCACCGAATCCATCTCCACTACGGGCCAGGGATCGTCGCCCATGAAGGTCAGGTAATCCTGGTAGGTGCGGCCTCTTCGGCAAAGGGTATCGATCTTGTGTTCCTTCTTCTTTTTTCGGAGCCGGTAACGGATCTTGAAGGGGAGGTCAAAGGCCGTGACGTCCCCTAAGGCCCGATCCTGGATCAGGCGATAGAGGGTCCGGTGTGAGCAGGGAAGCTCATTTTTGTGGTTGGCCCAGATCGCATAAGGGGACAGGCCTCGTTTAAGATCTGCCTTGACGGTTTCGTTGATGAAGGCGATCTCTTCTGGTGAATAGGACCGTCCGAGCCGGGCATCGGACAGGAGATCGGTGTACTCTTGTTGGGCGACAGTCGGCATGTAATCGTACCGGGTCAGACTGCAGCGGTTCATTTGTTTACAGCTATTGCACACAAAAGGGGCCTTTTGCAGGAGAGGACAGTGCTCTTCTTCGAAATGCGGGCATCGGCTGGAACAGCCTTCCTTGCACGAGGCACAAGATCCCTTTTTGCAGTAGAGCTTGCCGCAAAGAAGTCTTGCCGGGCAATTTGTGCGGTGGATACAGGGGTTGTAACGGGAATTGTACGCATTTCTCTCAACGCGGCTCCTGTGCTTTTGGATCTCTTGCGAGATGGTGGTTGGCGATTTGCCCAGATCCTTGGCGATCTTTCGAAGGGAACAGGCGGCGTTGAGTTTCACTTTGATTTGGACCCGGTCTTCCAGGGTCAGGTGTTGATATTTGCTCATGATGTAGCCTCCATAATTGGGCCTCTCAGAGCAAAGGTTCTTCTCTTGGAATAGTATAAAGTTTATGGAGGGGCAGGAGACTACGATCGCCAGACTAAACTGAACATTCACTTCGCCAGATTAAGCTGGACATTTTTTTCGACTCACTGTCCAGGTTACCTTGTCATTTATCTGAATGACATGAACTTGCCGATTTTATTGACAATCTGTCATAAATCTATAAACTGTCAAGTAGAATAAACGGTCGGACCTGCCAAGGCAGGTTCGTTCATAGATACTAATCGTGAATGAATCGTTTCGAATCTTGAAAATTGAATATAGGGGGTGATTACCATCGAATGGCTCTATGTAGTTGCCGGTTTACTTGCGGGCGCTGTCATTGCCTGGTTGCTGACGGCGTTTTTCTATAATAAAGGGTATAGCAAGCAAAGCCAAGAACTGCTTGAAACAAGGCAGAAAATGGATGAAGAAGCCATCGCTATTGTCGGTGAAGCCATTAAAACAGGCGAAGACAAGAAGCGGGAAATCCTGCTCTCCGTCAAAGAGGAAGTCCACAAGGCCAAGATCGAGTTGGAACGTGATGTGCGTGAGCGCCGCCACGAGCTGACCCGGGAACGCCAGCGGATCGACCAGAAGGAGACCGTCCTGGACCGCCGGGCCCAAAGCCTGGAGGACCGGGAGGAGAACTTCCGTGAACGGGAGACCGATCTGTCCCGAAGGGAAGACGATCTGACAGCCGTCGAGGCTGAAAAGCGGACGGAACTCGAACGGATTGCAAGCCTCTCCGTCCAGGATGCCAGGGACATTGTGCTGGATACGGCGGAACGTGAATACCGCTATGACCTCTCCGTCCTCTACAAGAAGATGGAAGACGAGGCCAAGACAACGGCCGCGGCCAAGGCCCGGGAGATCGTTGTCAGCACCATCCAACGCTACGCCAGCGATTATGTCTCGGAAGCGACCGTCTCTGTGGTCTCCTTGCCCAATGAGGAGATGAAGGGCCGGATCATCGGCCGTGAAGGCCGCAACATCCGGACCATTGAACAGCTGACGGGCGTGGACCTGATCATCGACGACACACCGGAAGCCGTTATCCTGTCGAGCTTCGACCCGGTCAGGCGGGAGATCGCCAAGCTGAGTATTGAGAAGCTGGTGCAGGACGGCCGGATCCATCCGACACGGATTGAGGAAATGGTCAAGAAATCGACCAGGGAAGTGGAAAACTCCATCCGGGAAGCCGGGGAACAGGTGGTCTTTGATACCAACGTCTCAGGCATTCCGCAGGAAGTGGTCCATCTTCTGGGCCGGTTGAAGTTCCGGACCAGCTACGGTCAGAACGTCCTCCAGCACGCAGTCGAAGTCAGCCGGATCGCCGGTATGCTGGCCGCCGAACTGGACCTGGATATCCAGGCCGCCAAGAAGGCCGGCCTGCTCCATGACCTGGGCAAGGCCGTCGACTTCGAACTGGACGGCTCCCACGTCCAGCTGGGAAGCGAGATCGCCAGGCGTTACAAACTGGATCCGATTACCATCAACAGTATCGAATCCCACCACGGCGATGTCGAAGTGGAGACACCGATCGCCAGCCTGGTCGCCGCTGCAGACGCCATCTCGGCTGCAAGGCCGGGGGCAAGGCGGGAGAACATCGAGACCTACATCAAGAGGATCGAGAAGCTGGAAGAAATCGCAGAATCCATCCCGGGAGTCGAGAAGTCCTACGCCATCCAGGCCGGACGCGAGATCCGGGTCATCGTTGAACCTGACACGGTCAGCGATGAGGAGATGCCGCTTCTGGTCCACGAGATCTGCAAGAAGATCGAGGAAGAACTAAACTTCCCCGGTCAGATCAAGGTCAACATGATCCGGGAGAGCCGCTACAGCGATTACGCCAAATAGCGGTAATGAAAGAACCAAATGAAATGAACGGGTTGCCTGCTCTGCGTTATGCGCAGGGCAGGCAATCCGTTTCATTTTTTTTCACAATCCGAAAGCTGCCGTATGGTAATCTTATCTGGATATGGCCCTTTATATTGGAGCCTGGAAGGCCTTGCGGATTGAAGACAAAAAAAGCGAAAATCAAATCGATCTTGGTGCTTCTGTCAGCCCTCCTGCTGACGGTGACAAGCCTGGCCTGTTCGCCGGCACAAAGCCCTGAAGAAAGCACTCCCCGGGAGACCGTGGAAAGCCCGGTTCAGCCCACCCTGCCCCCGCCCGAAAAAGGGCAGAGCGACAGCACTCTTTACACGGCCGTCCCTGTAAGTTCAAGCCTCCACCCCCTCTTTAACAAAGACGAGACCGTCCGCGCCCTTTTGCGTCTGGTCTATGAACCCCTCTTTGACCGGGGGGCCGACGGCCGGCTGAAAGGCTTATTGGCCAAGGGTCTCCGGACCTCCGAAGACGGCCTGACCCTGACCTTGACCCTGGACCGGGACAAGAGCTTCCATAACGGCCAACGGCTGACCGCCGAAGACGTCCGGGCCTCCATGCTGGCCTGGCTGGACCGGACCGTGGAAGAGGACGGGGAGGGGCAGCTCTCTCCTGTTTCTTCGGTCACTGAACTCTACCGGCAGACCTCGCTGTCCAATATCCTGGCCGTTGAAACCGGCCCTTCCGAGACCCTGATCATCCGCCTTCAGGAGGCCGACCCCTATCTTCCGGCCCTCCTGACCTTCCCCGTGGTCCCGGCCGCCGATGCCCGTAACCGGGAGGGGCGGGGAATCGCCGGGACCGGATCCTGGATCCTGTCGGCGGGGACAGGCGGTGGCTTC
>DUUZ01000111.1 GCA_012841255.1 Clostridiaceae bacterium | reverse complement strand
TGTAATATTCAGGTGAGCCATGTTTTGTCCTCCAGTACCGTTTATTTCTCAAAACTTATTGTACCGAAGGGCGAGATGTGGCTCATCTCGCAGTTTCCGAATTTACACCAACTATACGGACTCTATCTAGAAAATCTGCCCTGTGCATATATTCTCCCCCGACTAGAATAATCGACAGATCCTCACTCCCATGCAGTAATTCCGGAATAAATGGGTTCCAGATTAAAAAAACCGCCCGAAGGCGGTTAATCTCTTAGTCCTTGCCATCGCATAAAACAGGACCGAATGGCTCGCTTTTTGACTCTTAAAAATTTGCACTCCAGGTAAAATGCTGCTTGCTCTTGGTGAACACTTCTTCCAGGTATTCCACTCTATGCAAAGGGTAGATCCTGGTTTTGACTGTTTCGTCTTTCTTCAATTGCAGTTTAACGATGTCCCATACATCATGATCCCGGCTGATTGAAACAATCTCCCAATCATCGGCTTCATCCTCATACTCTGAAAGCTTATCCCCAGGCTCCAAGCGTCCGCCGCCAATCAATTTAATTGCCGTGTAGTCCATATCCCGCCTCCTCCTTCTGGTATAGAGAGTATATATCAGTCAATAGAAAAATTTACATTTCTGCCAGGTCAAGGGGAAGTATTGGCGGAGTTGAAAAACAAAAGCCCCGCAACACGTATGCTGCAGGGCTTCCTGGTGGAGACGAAGGGGATCGAACCCTCTACCTCTTGAATGCCATTCAAGCGCTCTCCCAAGTGAGCTACGTCCCCGGGACCTGAACTAAATTAGCACATGCCCTGAAGAGATGTCAAGGGGAGGAAGCATATGTGTGGCTTTGTTGCCTTTGTTCCCGCATCCTATTTGGTAAGATGGCATTGTTATTATGGTTTTTTGCGAAAACAAAGGAGTCGTTATGGATTTTTCAAGTCTTGCAGCCAATCGTTATTCCTGCCGGAAACTGGACAGCCGGCCTGTTGAACCGGAACTTATCCAGAAAATCCTGGAGGCCCAGAGGCTGGCACCGACGGCCCACAATCTCCAGCCCCAGCGGATCTATGTCCTGGAAGGCGATGAGGCCTTTGCGACCATCGCCAAGGCCACTCGCTACGATTTCGGTGCCCGCCTGTTCTTCGTTGTCTGCTACGACCGGGAGGCCAGCTGGAAGCGGAAATTCGACGGCTTTGACGGCGGCCTCATGGATGCGGTCATCGCCGGCTGCCACCTGGACTTCGCCATTGCGGATGCGGGGCTGGGAAGCTGCTGGATTGCCAACTTCGACCCGGATAAATTGAGAGAAGCCATGGAACTCCCCGAGCACCATGTCCCTATGGCCATCTTCCCTGTGGGATATCCTACAGAGGAGGCCAAACCCTCACCTTCCCACTTCGATCGGAAAGACCTTTCCCATACCGTGATTGACTGCCGATGATCCAGAATAGTACGGAAAGAGAAATCCCTTTGCAGGAGGATTACTGCGGTCATGACCCCGAAGCCATGACGGCCTTGGACCGCAAGCGGACCGGACTTCGGGTGGCCATCGCCGGCCTCCTCATGAATCTGCTGCTGGCGGGAGCCAAGCTTCTTGCAGGTGCTGTTTCAGGCAGTATCGCCATCTCGGCCGACGGCTGGAACAACCTGTCAGATTCCTTTTCTTCCGTTATCTCCATTGTCTCCATCCGGATGGCCGCCAAGCCGGCCGACCGCAAGCACCCTTTCGGTTATGCCCGGTTCGAGTACATCGCATCCTCCGTCATTGCCTTAGGGATGCTGACCGTGGCCGGCCAGGTCGGCTACCGGTCCGTCATGCGCATCCTTTACCCCGAAACCCTGGATACCGGCCTCCTTGCTTTTGCGGCCCTCCTCTTCTCCATTGCGGTCAAGCTCTTCCAGTTCTTCTTTTACCGCCATCAAGGCAAACGACTGGTCTCCACGGTCTTCATCGCCGCCTCCAAAGACAGCCTGGCTGACGTTTATGCGACCAGCGGCGTCCTTTTGGCCACCACCTTGTACCGCTTCGCCGGAGTCAATGTGGACGGCCCGGCAGGCCTCCTGGTCAGTCTCCTTATCGCCTGGTCAGCCGTCGGCATCATGCGCAATACGGCCACCCTCCTGATCGGGGGCAAACCCTCAAGTGAACTCACCGCCCTCATCAGCGGCAAGATCCTGGAAGCCGACAGGCGGATCCTGGGCGTCCATGACCTGATTGTCCACGACTACGGCCCTGGAAGTGTCTTTGCCACCGCGCATGTGGATCTGGACAGCCGGGAGAGTTTCCTGGAATCCCACCTGATCGTGGACTGCATTGAACGAAAACTCCTTCGCGAATACGATGTCCATCTTCTCCTGCGGGCCGACCCCTATTACGTGGGGGATGCCGAACACCACGCCCTCCACAGCCAGATCAAGCGGGTGGCCAACGAGATTGCGGAAGGGACCGTCATCCACAGCCTCCACCTCTTCCTCTCCGATGAAGGGGTCCGGGTGGCCTCCTTTGACGTCAGCGTACCGGGCCGGCTCCCCGTGGATGAGACCGAATTCTTTTCGGCCTTCCGCGAAAAGATGAAGGCCTACGATCCCGATCTGGTCCTGTGGATCACGCTGGACCAGGAATACCTGAGCGTGGTCTCCGATGACCGGCCCGATCTCAAGGTCACAGCGGACCGGGATCTTTAAGCTTTTCTTTCCCGCCCTTCCTCCCCTCTCTTTGTTACAATGAACAAAGGATCCGGTCTCCATTCCGGCTGCCGGAGAAAAAAAGAGGGGCAATCACATGAAACACTTTTTATCGGGGAACGAGGCGGTTGCGCGCGGTCTGTTCGAAGCCGGCGTGCAGGTGGGAAGTGCCTATCCCGGAACTCCCAGTACAGAAATTTTCGAAAACCTGGCCCAGTACGAAAACATCTACCATGAATGGGCACCCAATGAAAAGGTGGCCGCCGAGGTTGCCTACGGAGCCTCCATCGCCGGCGTGCGCTCGGTCGCTGCCATGAAGCATGTCGGCCTGAACGTGGCGGCCGACCCCGTCTTTACGGCGGCCTACAACGGTGTCGGCAAGGGTTTTGTCATTATCTCCGGAGACGATCCCGGCATGCATTCCTCCCAGAATGAACAGGACAACCGCCACTATGCACGGGCCGCCAAGCTGCCCATGTTCGAACCGGCCGACAGCCAGGACTCCCTGGATATGATCCTGGAAGCCTATGAAGTGTCCGAGAAATTCGATCTTCCGGTTCTCTTTCGCATGACCACCCGGGTCTGCCACTCCAGAAACCTGGTCGTGACAGGGGAGCCGGCGGTTGTTGAGCCTCAGATCTACAAAAAAAATGCCAAAAAATACATTGCTTCCCCGGCCAACGCCATCGTCCATCGCCGGGAACTGGAAGATAAGATGGAGGCCCTGGCTCTTTACTCGGAGGACTGTCCCTTCAACAAGATGGATCTTCGGGGCAAAAAGATCGGGGTTGTCACGGCGGGCGGCGCCTCCCTCATTGCCCGGGAGGTCTTCCCCGAGGATACTTCCTTCTTGACCCTGGGTTTCACCCATCCCCTGCCCATCAACCTGATCCGCAAATTCGCAGACGAAGTGGAAACCCTCTATGTGGTGGAAGAACTGGACCCTTACATGGAGGAGCAGATCAAGGCGGCGGGCATCCCCTGCAGGGGCAAGGACGTCGTCCCCCGCATGTTCGAACTCAACCCCTCCATTTTGAAAGAAGCCCTGACCGGGGAAGTGCCAAAGGTCCGGGAGGTGGGTGTGGAGGCCGTCGCCAGACCGCCCGTCCTATGCCCCGGCTGCCCGCACAGAGGCTTCTTCTACACCCTGTCCAGGCGAAAGAACACGGTGGTCACAGCCGACATCGGCTGCTACACCCTGGGAGGTTCCGCCCCCCTGTCCGCCATCGATACCGTTATCTGCATGGGCGCCGGCTTCACGGTGGCCCAGGGCATGGCCAAGGCCTTTGAGAAGACCGGCGACAGCCGGACCATCTTCGGGGTCGTGGGCGACTCCACCTTCTTTCACAGCGGGATTACGGGCGCCATTGAAATCTTCTACAACAAGGGCCGGGTTATCCCGGTGGTCCTGGACAACCACACCACCAGCATGACCGGCCAGCAGGAAAACCCCGGCACCGGCTACACCCTGATGGGAGAAATCGCAGATGTCATCTCTATTGAGAAGATCTTTGAAGCCATCGGCTACAAGAAGGTCCTGACGGTCGATCCCCAAGACCTGGATGCCATGAAAAAGGCCATTGAAGAGGCCGCTGCAAGCGAGGAAGCCTGCGCCATGGTCGTCCGCCGCCAGTGCGTCCTGATCAAGAGAATGCCGCTGGAACCGGCCTACTGCTACGTCGACCGGGATCTTTGCAGAAGCTGCCGGACCTGCCTTCGGGTGGGCTGCCCCGCCGTCTTCTTCATTGACGGCAAATCCTGGATTGACCGCACCCAATGTGTCGGCTGTACCGTCTGCATGCAAGTCTGCCCCTTCGGCGCCATCTTCCTGGGAGAGTGACCATGACAACAAATGAAGTGAAAACAATTTTGCTGGCCGGGGTCGGCGGCCAGGGAACCATCCTGGTCAGCCGGATCCTGACAGGAGCCCTGATCGATGCCGGCTATGACGTTAAAATGAGCGAAATCCACGGCATGGCCCAAAGAGGCGGAAGTGTCTCCACCACCGTCCGCTACGGGAAAAAAGTGGACTCGCCTCTGATC
>DUUZ01000110.1 GCA_012841255.1 Clostridiaceae bacterium | reverse complement strand
TTTTTACGCCGGTCAGAATAAGGGGGTCCTGGAGGCCATCCTGGATATGGACGAGGGCGCCCGCCGCCTGGGCGAGGTGGCCCTGGTCGCCGACTCCTCGCCGGTTTCCCGCTCGGGTCTTCTCTTCAAGTCCACCCTCTTTGATGAGAACGCCTCCTGCCACTTTGCCCTGGGCCAGGCCTATGCCGAGGCAGTCAAAGACGGGGCAGCCCTGTCCGAGGAGGAGCGGAAGGAAAAGGGCTCAAACAAATCCATGATTCATATCGATTTCATGGTGGGCAGCTCCGAACTGAATGTGACCGGCCACAAGGAGGGAAGCGATCCTGTCCCTGTCCTTTGCAATGGGGAATGGGCCTTTTAACCGGGCTGTTGCGTTCGATACTGCTGCGCGGGGGCCTGTGTTAAAATGCATATGGATTCTGGGGGGGTGTTTGTACGCCTCCCCATCGTTCCGGCAGAATCGGTAATTATGACTCTCGCAATTGAACTGACGGAGGCAAAAGGGAATGACTTTTACGGCTAAGAAAGTCGATCGTACACTTGTTTCTCGTGAAGAGATCCGTGAATTTGTCACGCGTCTGGGGAAACAGATTTCCAAGGATTATGAGGGCGAGGAGCTTTACCTGATCTGCGTTCTCAAGGGATCTTTCATGTTTATGGCCGACCTGATCAGGGAGCTGGATGTCCCCTGCCAGATTGACTTCATGTCCGTCAGCAGCTATGCCGGCGAGAAGAGCACGGGAATTGTCAAGATCAACAAGGACCTTGACCGGAATATCTCAGGGAAGCACGTCCTCCTGATCGAGGATATCGTCGATACAGGGATCACGCTCAATCACCTGGTCAATCTCCTGTCCACCAGGAATCCGGCCAGCCTCAAGATTGTGACGGCCTTCGACAAGCCGGAGCGCCGGCAGGTCGAAATCGATGTCCACTATATCGGCATGGAAATCCCCAACGAATTTATCGTGGGCTACGGGCTTGATCTGGACGGCTACTACAGGGAGCTGCCGGACGTGGTTGTCCTTTCGGATTAGGGACAGCCCAAGAGCAATACAATATATTTTAGGATTTACTGATTGGTATGAATGCACCGCAACAAAAAAAATTTGGAGGATTCTCCTTCTACGTCATCCTCATGATCGTGATCCTGGCGGTCACCTTCATGATGTCCCGGTCCGACCGCACCAAGGACGCGACCCTTTATGACGTGGAAGCCATGATCCGCAGCGGCACGGTCGAGACGGTTACGATCGACGGAGCGACGCTGAACCTGAAAATGACGGAGGCGGCTGTCCAGGCGGGCAGTCCTGCCAATGTGAGAAAAGATATTCCGGCCGACTCCATCGGCAATTATCTGGAAATCCTGCGCCAGGCCGAAAGCGAGGGGCAGATCAAGAGCTTCGACTACAACCGGCCCACGGATTTTGGAAGTATCCTGAACGGCGTCATCATGCTCCTCATGATGGTATCGCTGGGGGCCTTTGTCTTCATTTCCTACTCCAGACGGGACGGTGACGGGAAGACGGCCATGTCCTTCGGCAAGAGCCGGGCCACCCTGGCAGATCCCAACCAGATCCGGGTGACCTTCGAGGATGTCGCTGGTGCCGAGGAAGAAAAAGAAGAGCTGCAGGAAGTGGTCGACTTTTTGCAGAACCCGAAAAAATATATGGATCTGGGCGCCAAGATCCCCAAGGGAATCCTGCTTGTCGGGCCTCCGGGAACGGGGAAAACTCTTCTGGCACGGGCTGTCGCAGGCGAAGCCAAGGTTCCTTTCTTCTCCATCAGCGGATCAGATTTCGTTGAGATGTTCGTGGGTGTGGGTGCCTCGCGGGTCAGGAATCTCTTCCTGAACGCCAAGAAGCAGTCCCCCTGTATCGTCTTTATCGATGAGATCGACGCAGTCGGCCGCCACCGGGGGGCCGGTCTGGGCGGCGGGCACGATGAGCGCGAACAGACTTTGAACCAGCTCCTGGTCGAGATGGACGGCTTCGGACCCAATGAAGGGGTCATCGTCCTTGCGGCCACCAACCGGCCGGATATCCTGGATAATGCCCTCCTGCGTCCGGGCCGCTTTGACCGGCGGATCGCCGTCATGCGCCCCGACCTCCGGGGCAGGGAGGCCATTCTCCATGTCCATGCCAAGAATAAACCCCTGGCAGCGGACGTGGATCTGGGCGAGATTGCCAAGATCACCCCGGGCTTCACCGGTGCCGATCTGGCCAACCTCCTGAACGAGGCCGCCCTCCTTGCGGCCCGAAGAAATGATACGGAAGTCCGCTATTCGGATATTTCGGAAGCCGTCTTCAAGGTCACCATCGGGCCCGAGAAGAAGAGCCGGGTCATCAACGAGGAGGAGCGGAAACTCACTGCCTTCCATGAGGCCGGCCACGCGGTTGTCCTGCGGGAGGTATCCACCACCGACCGGGTGGAGCGGGTCTCCATCATCCCGGCGGGCGGAGCCGGAGGCTATACGGCCTTCAAGCCCAATGAGGATATCTACTTCAAGACCAAGAGCCAGCTGATCGCCGAGATCAAGATGGCCCTGGGCGGGCGTGCCGCCGAGGATATCGTCTTCGGTGAAATCAGCACCGGAGCTGGCGCTGACCTGAAGGAGATCAACAGGATTGCCCGGGCCATGGTGACCAAGTACGGCATGAGCCAGAGACTGGGCAATGTGGTGACCAACAACGATGACGAAGTATTCATCGGCCGCGATTACGGCCACGTCATCAACCACAGCGATGCCCTGCAGTCGGCGGTCGACGAAGAGATCGCCCGGATCCTGGAAGAGGCCTATGCCGACACCAAGGATATCCTGACGGTCAACCGGACCCTGCTGGACGAGCTGGCGGCCCGCCTGCTCGAAAAGGAGAAGGTGGAATCCCAGGAATTCGAGGATATTTACCAGGAGTTCGCTGTTTCCCCCAAGCCCCTGCCCGGCGAGGAAGCCCGGGAGGTCAAGCTGACGCCGGAGGAAGCCCTTCCCTCAGTCCAGCCCATGGAAGACTAATCCGGACAAGAATTGATGTTTTGAAAGGCCGCCCCCGGGTGGCCTTTGCTGTGAGGGTTTTTTCTATATATGTCCCCAAAAGAGGATAAAATGAATATAAAGAATATTCGAGAAACATGGAAAATTTGCATTATAGTATTAATATGTGGATGTGATGACCTCTCCACAGAAGGGAAGTGACAGGCTATGAATAGCAAGAAAAAGACGGGGCTCATGGTACTGGCCCTAGTGTTTGCTGCAGCCGTCTTCGTAGTGGCACTCACGATTATTCCTTTAGAGTCGCACGCAGGAAGTCCTGATTCGGATCTGATTTTGGCCGGGGAGCGGGAGAAGGAGCTTATCCCGGAAGAAGATGCGCATCTTGTCGAAGGCGACAAGCGCCATCTTCTCGACAATAATCCCGAACCCATTTTCAAGGGACAAGCTGACCTGCCGGAAGAACTTTTCGATGTTGACCAACGTATTGATGAGGTGAAGTTGGCCTCACAGGGAGCAGAGCTTCTTTCCAAGGAAGTCATGCGCTATGGGGATTACTTGAAGATCTATCAAGAAAGTCGATCGACCGAGATTGATGAAGATCGTCTGGTCTGGGTTGTAAGCGCCTATTATCCCAACGGCTTCATGACCAAGCGCGGTCTCTACAAGGATGCCACTGTGACGGGCCTCTACGATGCTGAAACCGGCTACTATTTTGGTTTTAGTTTAGTCGGGGAGTGTGACGAAATGGCCCTGCCCATTGGCTAGACCAAATAAGTGCCCCAAGGAGCGATAAGCCCCCGAATCTGCTAAATACGAGTGGGTTCGGGGGCCTTTTTCATATGGTCCGTCCGTCCGGTCAGCCGGTCACCGACATCCCGCAGGTCCACCCCCATGATGAGGACCACATCCCCCGGTTCCACGATTTCCCGAAGCTTGGCCTCTAGTTCCTCATTGGTCTGGAAGAACTGGGCCTCTCCGCCTCTTTCATTGATCTTATCTGCGATATCTTTGGAGCTGATGGACCGGTCCCGCTCCCGGTCGTCGTAGATCTCGGACAGCATGATAGGCCGGACATCCAGCAGGGCATCGACGAAGTCGTCGAAGAAACCGCGGACCCGGCTGTGGGTCAGGGGCTGGAAGGAAATCCACAGCCTCTTGGCGGGCAGGTGGCGGGCGGCTTCCACAGTCACCTTGACGGCGGAAGGGTGGTGGGCGTAATCGATGATGACCTGGGCTCCGTTGAAACTGCCGGCCCGGGTGAAGCGGCCTTCCGCTCCCTGGAATGACCGGAGGGCGGACTTGATCTTGTCGGGGGATGCCCCCGCAAGATCGGCGGCCACCAGGGCGCCCATGGCATTTTGTACGTTGAATTCCCCCGGGATCCCCAAGGTGATATCGGTCAGGAACTCTCCGTCCCTGTAGATGTCGCAGGAGGGTTCCCCCTTATCGTTGTAGACAAGCTCCGTGTAATAGTAGTCGGGGAGGCGGCCAGAGGGAGACCTGTCTTTTTCGCCCCCGAACCAGAGGAGCTCCAGCCGGTCCAGGTGACCGGGCCGGATGTCGTCCACATAGCGGAGCATTTGCACTGTATGGCTTTCATAGGCGGGAAGAATCAGGACGGAGCCTTCCGGCTGCAGGGCCGCATATTGGGCAAAGGCCATGATGAAGTCGTCGTGGCCGGCATAGGCATCAATGTGGTCATGAACCAGATTCAAGATGACGGTCGCAGTCCCCTCGTAGTTGAAAAAACCCCTCTTGAATTCGCAGGACTCGGACAGGAAAAGTTCCCGGGGCCGGGTCTTGGACATGCGGACGGTGGTGGCAAAATCGATCAGTTCGGCTCCCAGATGGACGGTGGGGTCGATGCCGGACCCGGTCAGCATCAGGGCACACATGGCCGTGGCTGTGGATTTCCCGTTGGTGCCGCTGATGTTGATGACCTTACGGAAAAGCCGGTTGATGGCGCCCAGGAAGACGGCCCGCTCGACAGAGGGGATTCCCAGTTCCGCCGCCCGCAGGCGTTCGGGGTTGTCATCGAAGACGGCCTTGGAGTAGACCAGAAGATCCGGCCGGGCCTCATCGATGGAAGCCTTCCGGTGTTCGTGGACGATCCTTATCCCCAGGGTTTTCAGATGCTTGGTCCGGGCATTGCTGCTGGGATCGGAGCCGGAACAGATGACCCCCTCATGCTGGCAGAGTTCGGCCAGGCCGCACATGCTGATGCCCCCGATGCCGACAAAGAAGATTTTTTTTCCGGGCGCGATGAATGACGCAATCCGGCTGTAATCCGGGGTTGCCTGGCCGGTGATGGCCCGCGCTTCCTTTGCCCCTATCCGGATCACGTTTTCGCTGTCGAAGGCAGGCAGGCTGTAGGGCCTGTCTTTTTCGCAATAGCCTTGGAAATCTTCTTTCATCTTGTAACTCCGCACATGTAATCCTGTCCAGTTTACCACGCTGTCTCTTGCTCATGATAGAATACTTGCGGTTTACCGAACGGGGAAAGAGTCATGAGTATCGTCCAGGCAGAAAACATAAGCAAGGCCTTTGCCGGCAGGCCTGTCCTGTCGGGGATTTCCTTTGCCATCGATGCCGGTGACCGCATCGGTCTGATCGGCCGGAACGGGACGGGAAAATCCACCCTCCTGAAGCTTATGACCGACCGTTTCCCGCCTGACAGCGGCAGACTTTACCGGGCGGACGGCATCCAGGTCACCATGCTGGACCAAAGGCCCCTGGCCTACGATCACGAGGGATTTGCCATTCTGGAGAATCCCCGCTTCATCCGGATGGAGGAGCGGACACGGGTCCTGCAGGAGGCCATGCAGCATGAAGAGGGGGAGGCTTTGGCTGCCCTGGTCGGGGAGTACAGCCAGCTCCAGCATCAGCTGGAAGCAGAAGGGGCCTACGACTACTCGGCCCGCCTGGCCCGGATTCTGGCCGGCCTGGGCCTTTCCGAAGAACAGATGAACCAGGCTTACGAGACCCTTTCCGGGGGTGAACAGATGCGGGTTTCCCTGGGCCGCCTCCTTCTTGAACCGGGTGAACTTCTGCTTTTGGACGAACCGACCAACCATCTGGACTACGACGGCATCCACTGGCTCCAGGACTACCTTTCCAGCCGGCAGCAGGCCCTGGTTGTCATCTCCCATGACCGCTGGTTTTTGGACGGGGTCTGTGACCGGATCTTCGAGCTCGAAAACGGCCGGCTTTATACCTATAAGGGAGGCTACAGCCAGGCCATGGAGCAAAAGCAGGCCCGGGAGGAACGGCTGGGCCTTGAGATCAGCCGCCTGGCGGGGCGGATTCAAAGGGAGCAGGAGGTGACCCAGACCATGCTCTCGCACCGGAAGATGAAATCCTACCACTCCAGGGAGAAGGTGGTGAAGAAACTGAAGGATGAGATGCAACTTCTGGTGGATCAGAAGAATCCCAATCGCCGCATGTCCTTCTCCTTCCTGGCACCGGAGGGGAAAAAGGATCAGGACCGCCTCCTCATCCAGGCCCAGGGCCTTTCCGCTTCCTTTGACCGCCTGCTCTTCCGGGATGCCAACCTGGAGATCAAGGCTTCGGACCGGCTGGCCCTCCTGGGCCCCAACGGCTGCGGCAAGACCACCCTTCTTCGCATCCTCCTGGGCGAGGCCGAAGCGGACGAAGGGGAGATCCGCCTCTTCGGCGATCCGGTCATCGCCTTTATGGGCCAGAACGTGGAGTTCAAAGATGACAGCCAGACGGTCTACGAGTTCCTGGCGGATTCCTTCCCCGCCTCCGAGACCCGGGTCCGGCAGCGCCTGGCCCAGTTCGGCTTCCGGGAAGAGGCCCTGGTCAAACAGCTGGGTTCCCTTTCGGGCGGTGAACGCCACCGCCTTTACCTGGGTTCCATCCTGGAACTGCGGCCGGACCTCCTGGTCCTGGACGAACCGACCAACCACCTGGACATTGAATCCCGCCGCCTGCTGGAGGAGGCTCTGAACGACTTTTCCGGGGCGGTCCTGACTGTCAGCCACGACCGCTATTTCATCCAGGCCGCTATCCGGGGCGCCATCGGCTTTGCGGGCAAGGAGATCCGCCCCTTCGATACCTATGAGGACTGGTACCGGGAACACCTGAAGGCCATGGAAGATGAAAAGGCCAGGGACAGGGAAGAAGAGAAGCCTGATTCCCCCCTTTCAGCACAGGAGCTGCGGCGGATCCGGGCCGGCCGGCGTGAAAGGCTGGGTA
Source organism: Clostridiaceae bacterium (assembly GCA_012841255.1). Taxonomy (GTDB): domain Bacteria; phylum Bacillota; class Clostridia; order Saccharofermentanales; family DTU023; genus UBA4923. The sequence goes on along the minus strand of DUUZ01000110.1, from coordinate 7,496 downwards.
AAATGGAGAGGGAAATCCGGGAGCTGGAAGCGGAACAATTGGCTTTCGAGGCTGCCGATACCGCCTTGCACCGGCCGGATGACTACAAGCGCTATGCTGAGGTTCTGGAGATCCTGGATGTCCTCTACCTGGACTATCTGGAGCTGGAAGAAGAGATGTCGCAGGCGGCGGAAGCGTAACACAAAGTGTTTGACAGGGCAGGTCCTCCTGTCGTATGATGTTCCGGCGACCGCTCCGGCGGGGTTTTTAATGTTGTGAAGAAGCAGCAACCCCAGATCGGGCGAGACTTGTAAAAGGAGAGACCGCATATGAGCTATGCCATCATCAAGACAGGCGGAAAACAGTACCGTGTTTCCGTAGGCGATGAGATTTTCATTGAGACCATCGAGGGGGAAGCCGAGGACTATGTGACCTTTGGGGAAGTCCTGGCCCTTTCTGAAGGCGGACTTTTGAGAGTCGGTACACCGGTTCTCGAGGGTGCCAGTGTCACAGGCAAAATTGTCAAGCACGGGCGCGGCAAGAAGATTGTCGTGTTCAAATATAAAGCCAAGAAGGGCTATCGCCGCAAGCAGGGCCACAGACAGCCCTACACGCGGGTCCTGATCGAATCGATCAAGGGCTGACATGATCCGGGCGGCCTTTCAGTATGACCGGAAGGGCCGGATTGCCGCCTTCCGCATGGAAGGGCACGCAAGGGGCTGGCGGCCCTGGCCCGATCTCATCTGCGCCGGCGTATCGGCCATTGCGCAGACCGTGATCGGAAGCCTGGGGGAACTGGCCGGCATCGAACCGGATTATGTGCTGGAACGGGGATACATCGCATGCAGCCTTGTCTACCCGGAAGATGAAAAGCAGGCGGCTGCGGCCGCTACTCTGATGGAATCGGCCAGGATAGGCTGTTTGCAGATCGGGGACAGTTACGGAAACAAGTATTTGACCGTCGTCGACCTGCCTCCAGAGGATATTAAGGGGGATAACCATGATTAAAGTGAATCTGCAGCTTCTGGCCCATAAGATGGGAATGGGAAGCACGCGCAACGGGCGCGACTCAAGATCCAAGCGTCTGGGCGCCAAACTTGCGGATGGCCAGTTCTGCACAGCGGGCAGCATCATCTACCGTCAGCGCGGAACCAAGATCCATCCGGGCACCAATGTCGGCATCGGCAAGGATGACACCCTCTTTGCCAAAGTGGACGGGCTTGTCCGCTACGAGCGGATTTCCCGCAAGCGCAAACAGGCCAGCGTCTACCCGGTCGAAGCATAAGGATCAGGGAGCGGCGCCAGCCGCTCTTCTGTTTTAGACCATGTTTTTTGATCATGTCACCATCGAAGTGCGTTCAGGCAACGGCGGCAATGGCGCCGTTTCTTTCCGGCGCGAAAAATACATCCCCAACGGGGGGCCCGACGGAGGCAACGGTGGCCGGGGCGGTGACGTCATCATCCGGGCCGACCGCAATCTCAACACTCTTTCCGACTACCGTTTCAAACACCATTTTCATGCCGGGGACGGGGAACCGGGCCGGGGCAACCGGATGGCCGGTGCCTCCTCGGACAACCTGATCCTGAAGGTTCCTCCCGGAACTCTCATCCTGCATGCGGAAACCCGGGAAATGATCGCCGACCTGAAAGAGGACGGCGATGAGACTGTCGTCGCCAAAGGCGGAATCGGCGGCCGGGGCAACATGTGCTTTGCCAACTCGGTCCGCCAGGCGCCCCGCTTCGCCACGGCCGGCAAAACCGGCGAAACCTTCAAGCTGGATCTGGAACTCCGGCTTCTGGCGGATGCCGCCTTGGTGGGTTTCCCCAATGCGGGCAAGTCCACCCTTCTTTCCGTCGTCTCAGCAGCCAAGCCGAAAATCGCCTCCTATCCCTTCACCACCCTTCAGCCCATCCTGGGCGTGGTCGACGTGGGCGGCAGCCGCTTCGTCATGGTGGACGTCCCCGGCCTGATTGAAGGCGCCGCAGACGGTGCCGGCATGGGCCACGATTTCCTCCGTCATGTGGAGCGGGCCAGGATTCTCATCCATGTGGTGGATGCCTCCTCCCTGGACGGGACCGATCCTTTGGACCGCTACCGGGCCATCAACCAGGAACTGGAGAAATACAAGAACCTGATCGGCAAGCGGCCGGTCTGGGTGGTCCTGAACAAGATCGACCTGGTGACTGAAGAGGAAGTCAGACAATTGAAAGAAGCCATTGAAGCGGATGGCTACCGGGTATTTGCCCTTTCCGGAGCGACGACCGAGGGTGTCCGGGCCTTTACCCAGGCTTTGGCAGCTGAAATTGTCAGCCTGCCCCTTCCCGAGCTTGAGGAATTGGAGCAGAGGAAGGTCTTCCGCTATGAGAAGAAATATGACTTCACGGTGACACGGGACAAGAACCTGGTCTCGGTTGAAGGTCCTTTCATCCGGGAGCTCATGCTGTCCACCAATTTCGGCGATACGGAATCCTTCCGGCACTTCCAGAAGCGGATCATTGAAAGCGGCATCCAGGATGCCCTGCTTGATGCCGGCGTCGAGGAGGGGGACGAAGTGCTCCTGGACGGCTCCTCCTTCGAATTTTCCCTATAATCCTGAAATAAGCCCCTGATCTCGTGTATAATATTTCAAAACCATTGCCGGCGGCAGGGAATGTATCCGTCTGGACCGGACCGGTAGCGAAAGTGAGGAAGAACCATGCAGAAATATGTTTGTGATGTGTGCGGTTATATCTACGATCCTGAATTCGGTGACCCCGATAACGGAGTGGAACCCGGCACCTCCTTCGAAGATGTTCCGGAAGATTGGGTCTGCCCGGTCTGCGGAGTGCCCAAGGAAGATTTCTCCCCCATCGAGGAGTAATTCCGGAAATTGACACTACAAGAGCAGAGGCCGGTTTTCCGGCTTCTCTTATCTAAAGGAGTTGAACGAGATGTCAGTTGAGAAAGTAACCGAACGTGTTTACCAGGTTGGGGCGATTGATCCCGGCCTCATGTTCTTCGACCGCCTGATGCCCACAGCCTACGGGACGACCTACAACAGTTTCCTGATCCGCGGGGATGAAAAGACGGCCCTGATTGACCTGGTCCAGGAGGACACGGTGGATCAGCTTCTTCTGAACCTGCAGAAGATGGACGTCACCCATATCGACTATATCTTCAGTCTCCATGCTGAACAGGATCATTCGGGTTCGGCCGCCATCCTGCTGGACCGTTTCCCCGAGGCCCGGATTGTTGCCGTTGAAAAGGTGGCGGAATTCCTGGAAGTGCTCCTCCACCTGCCCCGCGAGGACATGATGATCGTGAAAGCCGGTGACAAGGTGGATCTGGGCGGCGTCTCACTGGAGTGCGTCCCCATCCCCTTCGCCCACTGGCCGGACAACACCATGTACTGGCTGGCCGAGGATAGAATTCTTTTCAGCTCGGATCTTTTTGGCAGCCACTATGTCCCGGATATCCCCGAGTACCCTGTGGATGCGATCCGTATCCAGGAGGCCCGGACTTACTTCTCCGAGATCATGATGCCCTTCAGAAGCCATGTGAAGAAGTATACGGCCAAGGCCAGGGAACTGGATCCCGCCATCCTCTGCGCGGCCCACGGCCCCGTCTGGTACAAACCCGACCTGATCCTTTCCGAATACGAGCGCATGGTCTCCGACAAGACCACTCGCGACGTGGTCATCGCCTATGTCTCCATGCACGGAAGCACGGGCAAGATGGTCAGGCTCCTGGCCAAAACCCTTAGTGATGAGGGGATCAAGGTCCGCACCGTGGATCTGGGGACGGCCAAGGACGACCTGCGGGTGCCTATCGGCAAGGTCCTGACTGAAACCATCTACGCCGGTGCCCTCCTGATGGCATCGCCGGCCGTACTGGGCGGTGCCCATCCGCTGGCCGCCGCCATGACCATGCTGATCGGGGGCATCAATCCTCCCATCCGCTACTTCGGCATTGTCGGCTCCTACGGCTGGGGTTCGCAGATGGTCAAGCAGCTGGAAGGCCTGATGGGGAACCACAAGGCCCGGCACCTGGAGCCGCTCCTGGTCAAGGGACTGCCCCGGGAAGAGGACGAAGAGGCCATCCGGACCTATGCCCGGGAGCTTGCCCGGACCATGAAGGCCCTGCCCGACGATGAAGTACTCTGATTGAACTGAAACAGGATGATTGGGAAACGCCCCGGTGCACTAACCGGGGCGTTTTTCATCTTCCTCTGAAAGCAGGGAATCCATCAGTGAAAAAAGAATCCGGTCCGACCGCTCCCTCCAGGCAGCGGCCGCCTTGCGGGCCAGTTTTTCGGTGGGAAAGAGAAGGGAAAGGGTCATGCCGTCGCCTCCTTCTTCGTTCATCCGCAGTGTCAGGCGATAATCTCCATTCAGGCTGGCTTCGACTGAAGCCGTGACAAGATCCGCCAGGCGGCGGTCCATTTCCCCCTCATCCAGATAGGCGGCCAGGAAGCGGCGGGTGGGTAGGGGAATCTGCTCTTCCAGAGGTCCCAGGACGGCCAGGCCCGACTCTGTCAGATCGCAGCGCTCCACGGCCCGGTCCCCGGCGTCGTGGGCGGCCTCATTCTTGCGGACAGCGACATGGATGAGTTTCGATGAGGAGAGTTCGTCCAGGGCCCTGGCAAAGGTAAAATAGTCCATGGACAAAGTGGCCAGGGCAGCATCGCGAAGCCGGGACCGGCGGATGCCCGGCACCTGTTTCACAATGGACAGCAAGATGAGTTTGTCGACCGGTATGGCTGATCTTTCCACGGCAGGTCCTCCCGCGCTTGATTCTAGCATAAGGGAGGGGCGGGTTCGTCAAAAGCTTCGGACTGTGAGACAATAAATATTAATGAATAAGGAAAGAACAAAAAGATCATGAGATTCGATTTTACAGCTATAATCATCATCGGGCTTTTTCTCTGGATCGGTCACCGGCGGGGTCTGCTTCTGACCGCTGTCGGCCTGATCAATACCCTGATCTCCACGGCCATTGCGTTTCTTATGATACGGCCGGTGACGGGCTGGCTTCAGAACACCGGCCTCTTCGGCAGTTCCCTGAAGTCGGTGACCGACAGGCTGCATGAGGGAGCCCAGACGGTTCCCGATGGACTGGCTCCCCTGCTTGAAAGCCTTGGCATGCCCGAAAGCTGGACGCGTAAACTCCTGCAGCTGCCTGTACTTTCCGGACAGGGAGCCCTGGACTCCGCGGCCGTCTCGGTCTGGCAGCTGGTTCTGGGCGCTCTTTCCCTGATTCTGGTTTTCTCTGTCGTCCGGGTGGCCTTGGGGCTGACCGCACGGCTTCTTACGCCCGTCTTGAACGGCATCCCGGTCCTGGGCTGGCTGAACCGGACGGGGGGGCTTGTGCTGGGTCTTTTATGGGGTGTCCTGACCATCTGGCTCCTGACCATGATCCTGACTTCTTTCAGTCTGACCAGCGACCGGATTCACAGTTTGATGGAGAATTCGCAGATCCTGGCCTTCCTCTCCGAGAAGGATATTTTCCGGTCTCTTTTAGACACGGTAGTCTAAGTCACAGCGGTTGACAAATCCTTTCCTCCTGATTATATTGTTACTTGGTTGGCACTCGACGGGATCGAGTGCCAACTCCCGTAAGAAAATATTAACCAGTATGGAGGTAAACACATGAACATTAAACCTTTAGGCGACCGGGTAGTCATCAAGAGACTCGAAGCGGAGGAGACCACCAGGGGCGGCATCGTGCTTCCGGGTTCTGCCAAGGAAAAACCGCAGATCGTCGAGATCATCGCAGTCGGACCCGGAGGCGTGGTCGACGGCAAAGATATCATCATGGAAGTTGAAGTCGGTGATCATGTCCTGATCAGCAAATATGCCGGGACCGAAGTCAAGATCGACGATATTGAATATACGATTCTGAGACAGAGCGATATCCTCGCCATTGTCGACTAGTTTAGCAAGAAGAGAAGGAGCAGATATATGGCTAAAGATTTGAAGTACGCAGAGGACGCCAGAAAGTCACTTGAGACCGGCGTCAATAAACTGGCTGACACGGTCCGCATTACGCTGGGACCCAAGGGCCGCAACGTTGTTTTGGACAAAACTTACGGCGCTCCCGTTGTCACCAACGACGGTGTCACCATTGCCCGTGACATCGAGCTGGAAGACCGTTTTGAAAATATGGGTGCGCAGCTGGTCAAGGAAGTCGCCACCAAAACCAATGACGTGGCCGGTGACGGAACCACAACCGCCACACTCCTGGCCCAGGCCATCATCCGCGAAGGACTTCGCAACGTGGCCGCCGGCGCCAACCCCATCATCCTGAAGCGGGGCATCGACAAGGCCGTCGAGAAAGCCGTCCTGGCCATCGGCCGCAACAGCAAGACCGTTGAAGGTAAGAATGACATTTCCCGCGTCGCCGCCATTTCGGCCAACGATGAGGGCATCGGCCTGGAAATCGCCAAAGCCATGGAATCCGTTTCCAATGACGGCGTCATCACGGTGGAAGAATCCCAGACCATGGGAACCGAACTTGAAATCGTCGAGGGCATGCAGTTTGACCGCGGTTACATCTCCGCCTACATGGTCACCGACCCCACCAAAATGGAAGTGGTCTTTGACGAGCCCTATATCCTGGTCACCGACAAGAAGGTCTCCAATATTCAGGACCTGCTGCCTCTCCTGGAGCAGATCGTCCAGAACGGCAAACGCCTCCTGATCATCGCAGAAGATGTGGAAGGCGAAGCCCTGTCCACCCTCATCCTCAATAAGCTCCGCGGCACCTTCCAGTGTGCGGCAGTCAAGGCCCCCGGCTTCGGCGACCGCAGGAAGGAAATGCTCCAGGATATCGCCATCCTGACCGGCGCCAAGGTCATCTCAAGCGACCTGGGCATGGACCTGAAGGAAGCGACTCTGGAAGATCTTGGTACTGCCCGTCAGGTCAAGATCGACAAGGACAACACCGTCATCGTGGACGGCGGCGGTTCAGCTGAAGAGCTGGAAGGCCGTGTCGCAGCCATCCGGGCTCAGATCGAGGAAACCACCTCCGATTTCGACCGTGAGAAACTGCAGGAACGTCTGGCCAAACTGTCAGGCGGCGTAGCGGTCATCAAGGTCGGAGCCGCGACCGAAGTCGAGATGAAAGAGAAGAAACTCCGCATCGAGGACGCCCTGTCGGCGACCCGTGCAGCCGTTGAAGAGGGCATCGTCCCCGGCGGCGGCACCGCCTACATCGATGTCCTGGATGACGTCTCCGTTCTTTTGGAAGAGCTGGAAGGCGACGAGCGCACAGGCGTTACCATCGTTCTTCGCGCCCTTGAGGAACCGGTCCGTCAGATCGCCAAGAATAGCGGCTTTGACGGAAGCGTCGTCTGTGAGCATGTCAAATCCGCGGACAAGGGAGTCGGCTTCGACGTCCTGACCGAGGAATACACCGACATGATGGGAGCAGGCATTGTCGACCCGGCCAAGGTCACCCGCTCAGCCCTCCAGAATGCGGCCTCCATCGCTTCCATCCTCCTGACCACGGAAGCCGTGGTTGCCACCATCCCCGAGCC
>DUUZ01000109.1 GCA_012841255.1 Clostridiaceae bacterium | reverse complement strand
GGTCAGCCGGATCGAGTGCAACTACATGCATGCAGCTGTCGGCCGGGAGATCTCCCGGGGCATCCTCACGGAGCCCGTCATCTTCAGGAGCCATGGCGGCCGGCCGGCTGCCATGGAACGGGGCCAGTCCTCCATCGACCTGGCCTTCATTGCCGCCGCCTCTGCCGACCGGGCCGGAAACGCCAGCGGCCTTTACGGGGAGGCCGCCTTCGGCTCCATCGGCTACGCCATGCCGGATGCCCTCCACTCCCATCATGTTGTTATTATGACCGATCATCTTGTCGACTACCCGGCCCAGCGGGCCTCCATCGACGAAAGCCTCGTAGACGCCGTGGTTGTCGTCGATTCCATCGGGGATCCGCAGAAGATTATTTCGGGTACGACCCGGGTGACCCGGGACCCCGTCGGCCTTATGATCGCCCGTTACACAGCCCGGGCCCTGGAGGCCTCAGGCCTGGTCCGTGAGGGCCTTTCCTTCCAGACCGGGGCGGGGGGAACCTCGCTTGCCGTTGCCCGGGACCTGGGAGAGATCATGAGAGAAAAGGGAATCAGGGGCAGTTTTGCCTCCGGCGGCATTACGGGACTGCTGGTGGATCTTCACGAAGAAGGTCTTTTCAGGAGCCTTCTGGATGTCCAGTGCTTTGACCGGGAAGCCGTCCGCTCCATGGCCGAAAATCCCGGCCACCGGGAGATCAGTGCCTCGGCCTATGCCAGCCCGGCCGCCAAAAGCAATGTGGCCGATCATCTGGACATGGTTATCCTGGGGGCCACCGAAATCGATACCGATTTCAATGTCAACGTCCACACCGATTCCTCCGGCCGGATCATGGGCGGTTCCGGCGGCCACAGCGACACCGCCAAAGGAGCCCGCCTGTCGGTGATTGCCGCGCCTCTGATGCGGGCCCGCCTGCCCCTGATCGTAGACCGGGCGGGGACCATCTCGACACCGGGCGAGGACATCGACCTTCTGGTGACCCAGTTCGGCATGGCCGTCAATCCCCGGAATCCGGATCTGCAGGACAGGCTGATGGAAGCGGGGCTGCCCGTCTTTCCCATCCATGCTTTGAAGGAGAAGGCCCTAGGCATCACGGGCCGGCCGCAGGTCAAAAAAAGGCAAGGCCGCCTGGTCGGCCGGGTCATCAGCCGCGACGGTCTGGAGCTGGATCAAATATACCTGGCAGAATAAAACAGACAAAAGAAAGAGAGGCCATCTTGTCAAAGACAGCCTCTCTTATAAGGAGACTCCCCGGTTAAGACCGTGCGAGGCCTTTTCTCAGGGCCACAGGGGTCTTGAACCGTTTTTCCGAGATCATGAATTCAAGTGTGTTGGCAATGCTTTCTTCCAGGGGCCGCACCGTATAGCCCAATTCTCTTTTGGCCTTCTCGTTGGAAAAGTGATGAGGGCTCCTCATGGTGAAAAGAGAGTAGCCCGTCAGGACCGGGGTCTTTTTGGTTTTCTTGGACCACCACTCCGCCAGAGGGGCCGCCATACGGGCCATCCAGAAGGGGACTGTTCCCTTGAAGCCCCTGCGGCCGGTCATCCGGGCGGCCGTGTTCATGATTTCCATGACGCTGATGTTGTGGCCGGTCAGATTGTAGCTCTGGCCGCTCCTGCCGATCCGGGCGGCGCTGATAAGGCCGTCCGCCACGTCGTTGACATCCACGAAGTTGTAGGTGCCCTGGATCATGGCCGGGAGTTTTCTGTCCACCAGCTTCTCAAAGAGGCGGG
>DUUZ01000108.1 GCA_012841255.1 Clostridiaceae bacterium | reverse complement strand
CCTCTTTTCTGCCTGGCGGTCGTCCAGGTCCTTAAAGTTCTGACTCATCTTCCTTGCCCTCCTCTCCCTTTAATTCATGCTCCAGGAGCTGCCTTTGATAGAGGCGGGCATAAAAGCCTTCCGGCTCTTCCAAAAGCTGGTCGTGACGGCCCGCCTGGGCGATGACCCCGTCCTCCAGGACCAGGATGCGGTCGGCCCTTTGGACCGTCGACACCCGCTGGCTGACCAGGATCAGGCTCTGATGGAGGTCCTCCAGATGCCGGAGGATATCCCGTTCGGTGTTGGTGTCCACAGCTGACAGGGAATCGTCCAGGACCAGGACCCGGGGCTCCCGGTAGTAGGCCCGGGCGATGGCCAGCCTCTGTTTCTGGCCCCCGGACAAGGTGACCCCCCGTTCGCCCACCCAGGTTTCGTAGCCGTCGGGCATGGCCTCGATATCGCCTGCCACCCGGGCGAAGGCGGCGGCTTCTTGCACCTTGTCCAGGTCACTTTGCCCATCGGCCGAGAAGGCGATGTTGCCGGCTATGGTCCGGGAGAAGAGGAAGGTTTCCTGCTCCACCAGGGCGATGGAGGAATAAAGCTCCTCGTAGGACAGGTCCCGGACATCCTTGCCGTTGACCAGGATCTGGCCTGAGCTGACATCGTAGCGGCGAAGAAGCAGCATGAGCAAAGTGGTCTTGCCCGTCCCGGTCCGGCCCAGGATGGCCAGGCTCTCGTTCTTATCCAGGGTGAAGCTTACGCCCTTCAGGACCCAGGGCAGGCCGTCCCCGTAGCGGAACCAGACATCCCGGAATTCAATGCGGACGGGCGCTCCTTCACCGCTGCCGGAGCAGGCCGGGTTTTGAGCTTCCTCCACCCGGGGCCGGGCGGCCAGGATTTCATTGATCCGGCCCATGGAAGCGATGCCCCGCTGGAAGCTGTTGACGACCAGGCCGATGGCCATGAGGGGCCAGACCATAAGGAGGACATAATTCAGGACCGCGATAAAATCCCCCAGGGATAAAAAGCCCGCCTGCATCCTCTGGATGCCGAAGAAGATGAAGATGGCCAGGGCAACGCCCGAGATAAGTTGGATCAGGGGGTCGAAAAGAGCGCTCAGCCGGAGGAGGTCCATGTTCTTTTCCTGGTAGGTCCGGTTGACCTCCTCAAAGGAGGCCAGCTGGTTCTCCTCGATTCCGAAGGCCTTGATATTGTTGATGCCCGAGATATTTTCCTGGACCTCGGTCGTCAGGTCGGAGAAGGTATCCTGGACGGCCCGGCTCCTCCTGTGGAGGGGACGGGACAGTCCCAGGACCATGACCGTGATGAAGGGGAGGGCGCCCAGGGCCACCAGGGCGGTCTTGAGACCGACCGTGTAGATCATCATGAAGACGGTGAAAAGGCTCATAAAAATCGCATCAGTGATGAGTATGATGCCGCCGCCCATGGAGTTTCGGACCATGAGGACGTCGTTGGTGACATGGGCCATGAGGTCGCCCGTCCGGTGGTGGTTGAAGAAGTGGTCGTCCAGGCTGAGATACTTCTGGAAGAGGAGGTCCCGCAGCCAGTGTTCCAGCCTGCGGGCCGTCCCGAAGATGTAGATCCGCCAGACATAGCGGCCTGCGGCCACCGTCAGTCCCAGGATGACGATGCCCCAGGCCGCCCAGGCGATCCGTTGGGCATTCAGCACACCCTCCTGGGCCCAGTCGGTGAAGATCCGCATGACCTGGGGGACCAGAAGATTGGCGGCGTTGACGAAAAGCAGGGCTGCGATGCCAAGCAGGTAGCGCCATTTGTTCTTTTGAAGAAAGGGAAGAATTGACCGGTATTCTCTCATATAACATCCTTATCCACTAAGCAGTGTACAGGACGCTTCTTCCGCCTGCCAGGGGGAATCTACTTAATTTCGGTCTCCTCCAGCAGGGTCCAGTTGTTGAAATTGTTGGCGTCGCCCCGGATCCTGTAGGTCAGAAGTCTGGCCGGCCGGCCTTCATAGGCGTAGATGCGGTGATAGAGAAAGCGGTCCGCTTCGGCATCATAAGGGACATCGAAATAGCCTGCCTCGCCGGGTTTCAAGGGGATGCCGGCCTCTTTCAGGAGGAAGGGGCGGAGATTGTCGGAGGAGACGGGGGCCCGGCTGGTATCCAAAGGCTCTTTCAACCGGCCGGCGGGCTTCACAAAGAGGCCGGTGACTATGGCCTGCTCCAGGGGCCGGGTGTCATTTTGACGGGCTCCGTGGTCCCCCGTGATGACGATGGTGGAGGACTGGTAAAGGCCCAGCGACCGGAGCTGGTCCAGGTACTTGAAGACCATGCGGAAGCTGCCCTTGGTCTGGGACAGGAGGGTGGCCTTTCCCTCTGGGGCCGGATAGCCCCAGGGATCCAGGGTATAGGGGGCATGGGGGCCGTTCAGATGGATGTAGAGGAAGTTTTTCCGCTGGTCCCTGATTCGCAGCCCCTCCCGGTCCAGCCCCTGGTGGAAAGCCGCATCGTCCGTGGTGTAGGGGGGCGGGTCCGCTCCCAGCTCAGACAGTTTCCCGAAGCTGTCCGTGGAGGTCCAGAAAAAGGGCTTGGCCGTCAGCGGCAGATAGCGGAAGGCTGACAGGCCCAGGAAGTTTTTCACTGCCGGCAGGGCATCCAGCCGGATGCTGCCGCGGACGACATTGCCGGCCAGGCCGGCAAGATCCCGGGCCTGGCTGAAGGCATAGCCCTGCTGCATGTAAAGCCGGCAATCGAAGTCTTCCTCCTGGAGGCGGGGGATGAAGGAGCCTTCCTGCCAGGCTTCGGTCATATAGGCGGAGGCGTTCCGGTCAAAATGGTAGTCCTCTCCGGTCAGCATCTGGGTGACCGAGGGGAAGGTCTGGCTGTAAAGGGAGGTGTTGTCGGTAAAGCGGGTAAAACCCTCCAGTTGGTCGAAGAAACCCGGCTCGTCCCGCATGACCTGGCCGATGAACCGGTTGTCCAGACGGTCCAGGACAATGACGATCAGGTTCTCCTCCTGGCCCAGCTCATAGATACCCTCGGACGACAGGTAGTGGCCGCCTGCCGGAGGCGGCGATTCCTTGGGCGAGAAGGCGATGACTCCCATGGAGATCAGCTGGGCGGCAATCAGGGCCAGGGGGATCAGGCGGACCGCAAAGGACCAGGCCTTGCGGCTGATCCGGCCAAGCAGGAAGGGGAAGAGGAGGAGGGCTGCCCAGATCAGGAGATTTCCCAGCATGGCCCCCCGCATGCTCTCCCAGGCGATGGCGTCACCGGTCAGGAGTCCCAGGGCGGGGTTGAGGAAATTGCCCTGGAGGAAGCCGGCCAGAAGAAGGCCGGTCAAAAGCGAGATCAAGGCCCGGAAGGCCCCTCCCCGGAAAGCTGCGACCAGGAGGCTGGTCAGGACGAAGGCCAGGGAGGCCATTAGGAGCAGGGAGGGGAAAAGAGCCCCGGGCGGGAAATTGAAGGAGGTCAGGTTGGACATGTAAAGGTCGTAGACCCCGAAGACGGCGAAAGTGAAGTAGAAGGCCAGGCTTGTCAGGGAGGCGGTCAGGAGCCTGCGGCCAAAGGGAAGGGCCCCCGTCTTGGGAGGGGAGCCGGGTATTTTGCCCCGGGCCTCCTTGTTCCTGATCCGGATCCAGACTTCAGTCAGCCGGACCCGGGCGTCCAGGAAGAACATGCGGATGCGGCTGAAGAAGACCCCGGCCGTGACGCCCAGGGTGATGACCAGGGCAGAGACGATCTGCAGAAGATAGGTGGTCGTGGCCGGATCAATGTAGGCATGGACCCTTTGGCTCTGCAGGAAAAAGAAGAGGGGCAGGAAGGCCAGAAGTTTCATCCGCTCTTTTTTCATGCGTCTTCCCTCCGGTCCTCAGCCTGCCCTGAAAGTCCGTCTAAAAGTTCCAGAAGAATGGCTCCGCGGCTTTGTCCGTCCGGCTCTGTTTCCATTTTTTTGGCTAAAAATCTTTCTGCTTTTTCAGGGTCGGGGATGCCGTCCGCCGAAAGAGTGCGGAGCTGTTCCTCCACCCGGGGGAGAAGGGAAAGTTCTTCACTTGCACTTTCTTTCCTGAAGAGCCGGTCCAGGATGTATTGGCCGCCCCCCCTGGCCCCGGAGCCGATATCGAAGATATTCTCCCGAACTGCCGCCTGGATCCTGTTCCGCCAGGTCTCCCGATGCCGGATGAGATCCTCCGCTATTTCTGCCAGGCGGGGGAGATCCTCCAGGCCGACCGAGATGCCGATGACATCCCGAAGCGAGATGTCGAGCGCTACCGCCTGGATATCCTGGTAGTCCGGGTTCATGACCTTCATGGGCGTGTTGATGAAGAGGGAGGGCCGGCCCGTGGCATAGGAGAATTCCTGGGCGATGGAGGACCAGTCCGTCATGACCAGGTCGGCCGTATAGACCGTTTCGCTGGAGGAGAAATCCGTCTGGAAGAGCAGACGTTCATCAGGATAGTCTTTATAGCGGTCCACCATGTCCTCTATCTTCTTTGGGAAGCGCTTGACGAACTCGGGATGGGGCCGTACGATCAGGCGGAAATCCGTTTGGAGCAGGGGTGCAAGAATCTCATCCAGACAGTATTCCAGGAGATTGTCCTCCTGCCAGGAGGGGGCGATCAGGATGATGGGGGGATCGTTTTCGACCGGCCCCAGTTCCCTGACACTGTCCAGCATGGAATCCAGGAGGGGGTAGCCTGTCCGGACCAGGCGCTTTTCCGGCAGCCCGTAGCGGGCCTCCGTCTGCCGGACCTCCTCCATATGGTTGGGGCCGTAGCAGAAGATGGTATCAAAATGGTCCAGAGCCCCTTTTCGCAGCATGAGGTGGAAGCTGGTCATGCCGTGGTCCAGGTAGACGTATTCCACATCCTTGCGGACCAGGGACCGCTTGATGTGGTAGTTCTGCAGGTCGGGTGTGGTCATGACCACCATGTCGGCATCCATGCGCATCATGAACTGGATCAGGGCCAGGGGGCCGATGTAATAGGTCTCCAGGCCTTTTCTTTTCTGTTCGAAGATACGGTCATTGAAATCGGAGGTGACATAGTGGACCGCGAGATCGGAATGATCCAGGACATAGTCGATGTAGCCAGAAAAATACTTGTAAAAACCGCTGCCCTCGGAATAGAAAACCAAGCTTTTATCCGGG
>DUUZ01000107.1 GCA_012841255.1 Clostridiaceae bacterium | reverse complement strand
GGAAAAATGCAATCAGCAGAAAGTTTGGATTTTCAAAGAGGAAACTGGAATCCATAATGCAGGCAACCGGTATCCGTTATCGTCATTTCCCGCAATTGGGAATTGAATCCGCCAGAAGGAAAACCCTGTCCGCCGAAAGGGGATACAGTCAATTATTCTCGGACTACAAGCGGGAATTGTCGCAAAATTTCGCCTTGGTCGAAGATCTGCTGCAAGAAATCAAGGAGAATAAACGCGTCGCACTGATGTGCTTCGAAAAGGATCCCTTCATGTGTCACCGGCATCTTGTAAGGGATCAGGTCAAAGAAAGACATGGCATACAGAGCGCAGATTTGTAGATGTATATTAAGAAACGAATCTATATCCTGGTCAAAACCTATCCAGTGGTCTCAGACAAGTACAGCGAATTGGTCTGCACCGCAGGGATTCTTGAAGATGGCAGCTGGATCCGGCTTTATCCGGTTCCGTTCCGATTCCTTGAAGATGAAAAAAGATTTCCAAAATTTTCCTGGATTGAGGTCGAGGTGCAAAAAAGAAGCGAAGACTTCCGGCCGGAAAGCTACTCCCCTAACCTGGACACTTTGCGTGTTGAAGAAAAAATGCCTGTGAACTGGCGGGAACGTAAGAGATCCATTTTAAAGAGCCCCGTTTACTCAGATTTAAGCCAATTGATCCGTCAAGCAAAATCTTCCAAAAAGACGTCGCTCGCTATATTCAAGCCGGCGCGGATGCTCGATTTCAAGATCAGACCCGGCGATCGCGAATGGGATGAAAAAATACGTAACCGCCATGAACAAGCGGCGAAGCAGGTCCACCTGACCATGTCGGCCGAGGAGATGAAACTTCTGCATCGTCTTCCGGCAAAAGTACCCTACGATTTCTATTATCAATTTGAGGATGAGAATGGAATTGTATCTCAGATGAAAATTATGGACTGGGAGATCAATGCACTCTATTGGAATTGTCTGAGAAATGCCGCAAATGATGAGGCTATTGCCCTAGAGAAGGTGAGACGGAAATACTGGACAGAATTCATGGATAGAGATCTCCATTTATTTCTGGGGACAACTTTGGCTCATCATCATACTGCACCGAATCCATTCACAATTGTCGGGGTATTCTATCCGCCAGTCGAAAAGCAAATCAGCCTGTTTGATTGATCAGACGCTGTCCTCCGCTTCCTTTTCTTTTTCCTTTTGTGCCAGTTCATTGGTATCCATGCTGTTGCGGTAGACGACATACTTCTGAAAGAGAAACTCCGTCACCAGGTTAAGGACCATGTTCAAGCCCGTCACCAGATACTCATTCCAGCCCAATGTCTCCACCAGATGATTCCCCAAAAGGACGGTGACCGGGGTGAAAACCAGGTAATAGCCCAGAACCTTCAGCATGGCAACCGGCACATTGGCGACCGATTTGAAAGTGAAACGACGATTGAGAGTGAAATTCCAAAGGACGCTGAGGAAGAGGGCGGTCAGGTAGCTGAACCAATACTTGAAGTGAAAGAGTTCATTAAAGAGCGTGAAGCTCAAGATTTCGATGACTCCGGCACTGATCGAAAAGAGCACAAATTTCAGGGTCCGCCAAAGCTCTTTATGCTGTTTTACTGCCATGGCCTTATCCTCCAATTTTCTTCGAGTACTTTCTCTTGTATACAACACGCATGAGCAGGGTATCAAGAGGAGAAAGGGCGCTTTTTACCCCCAGGGCCCGGGTGTGGAGAAAACTGATGCAGGCCTTTTCGGTCAGAAGCCGGAGCGCATCAACATCCCCTTTTGTATCTGCCTGGCAGATGGCTCCCAGGCCTTTGACCAGAACGGCATTTTGAGCCTTGAGCCCGCGGATTATGGATTTTGGATCGGCCTCAACGGTGCGAAGACGGGCCCCGATCATCTGGGCCATGTCGTCCAGCTGGGCGCGAAAAGAAGAGACGCTGGAGGCGGTCTCCCGTACGGCCGGGGCTGATGTGAAACCCACGTATTTGAAATGGCGGCCCGCTTCTTCCGCTAGTTCCCTCAAAACTTGCCCTGTCTCGTGACCGTCTTCCGGCAGGCCCTGGCAGGCCCGGCGGCAGACAGTCTCAAGGAGCAGGGCACGGTCACAGGCCTCCTTTTGATCGCGCCCCACGATCACGGCTCCGTGCTGGGCCATGAGTACGCAATGAGCATGGGACGAAAGAGCTGCCCTGACATTTTTCCGGAGGGTCTTGGTTCCGGGGAGCCCGTATCGGGCAAGCGCAACACCCTCAAGGGCTTCGGCTTCTTCCCTGACCGGTGATAGAAATCCAAAACCTGCAAGACCGATGGCCGAGGCATAGGTCTGGTGG
>DUUZ01000106.1 GCA_012841255.1 Clostridiaceae bacterium | reverse complement strand
TGAACCGTGCGCTGAGGGGCCGCGGGCCATGCCGTGACGGCGGATCGCACCCTGATAGCCCTTACCCTTGGACGTGCCCGTGACATCAACAAAATCGCCGGCTTCGAACATCTCGCTGACGGCAATGACCTGGCCGGGCTCAAAGCCTTCCTCGGTCCGGAATTCACGGATGATGCGCAAGGGAGCAACGCCTATCTTCTCGAACTGTCCCTTATGCGGACGGTTCCCTTTTTTTGTTTCTTCATAGCCGACACGGACGGCCTGGTAGCCTTCCTTTTCTTCCGTCTTGTTCTGAATGACGGTCAAGGGGCCGCAGGCAATGACGGTCACAGGGATTGCAAGCCCGTTCTCGTCAAAGATCTGTGTCATCCCGGCTTTACGGCCGAGCATGAATTTCGACATGTCTTATCCTCCTGAGTTATTGGTTTACTTTCGCAAACATTGACCCTGTTCCTGAGGGTTACAGTTTAATTTCGATATTGACGCCGGCCGGCATTTCCAGCCGCATCAATGATTCCACCGTCTTGGATGTGGGGGCCAGAATATCGATCAGGCGCTTGTGGGTCCTGATTTCAAATTGCTCACGCGCATCCTTGTGCATATGGGGCGAACGGAGAATCGTGATGATCTCCTTTTCGGTCGGGAGCGGAATCGGTCCCGAGACGCTTGCACCGGTACGTTCCGCCGTGCTGACAATGCGCCTTGCCCTATCGTCCAGGATGCGGGCATCAAATGCTTTCAAACGAATTCTGATTTTCTGGTTTACAGCCATTCCTATCTTTCCTCCTGCTGTCTATTTCGAAATCACTATTGACTCGGGCGTATCTATCTTTGCCAATTTAAAGCCCAGACGCAGGCTGGATGGCACAAACGCTGGGAGCCCTACTGCCAAGGGATTCCGCGCCCGGTTCAGGACCGGACTTCTCCGGTGAAGTTCCCTTCCAGATTGCAGCAAACCGGGAAGCAATCTCCACCTTCATCGCTTTATTTCACGCACCCGAAGGTGCACAAAATGGCGCAAGGTGGAGTATACCGCACAGGAGCAGACATTGCAAATCGTATTTTCGATAGTCCGTTACCTGTGGGACAGGCCTTATTTCACCTTGGGCTTCAGAAGTTCAAGGGCCTTTTGCAGCTGGGTGTCCTCTTCCAGAGTCCTCTGGTTGGGGGCCTTGGTTTCCACTTCATCCGGCAGCACCACCGGATAGTCGGGAATCAGGCCGACTTCTTCCACCGAACTGCCCTTGGGCAGGAAATACTCAAAGCCGGTAATCTGGACGGCGGACTTGTCTGAAAGGCCCCAAAGCTGGGTACCTACGCCCTTGCCGTAGGATTGTTCCCCGACCAGGACAGCCTTTCCCAGATCCCGCATAGCCCCGGAAAAGAGTTCGCTGGCGCTGGCCGAGTAGCGGTTGAGCAGGATGACGAACTCCATGTCGTCCGGCACCTGGGCAGCTTTCTTGGTCTTCCATTCCTCCTCATAAACCTCGCCGTCCAAGCGGCCCTTGACCGTAGCAACGGTCACCGGAGGCAGAAGGACATCCAGCATGTCAATGCACTCGTGGGCATAGCCGCCCCCATTGTTGCGAAGATCGATGACAAAGTGCTGGGCACCCTCATCCATGAGCTCCAGGAGGGCATGCTCGAAATTGGAAGCGGCATGGTCGGAGAACTCGGTCATGTGAATGTAGCCGATGCCTTCATCCAGCATCCTGGAGCGGACGGAGACATTGGCCACCTTCTTGCGGACCATGGACAGGGAAACTTCCTGCTGGGCCGAGGGGCGGTAGATGACAATCTCAACCGAAGTGCCCTCTTCCCCCCGGACGGTGGCCGCCAGGGCCCCCACGTCCAGGAAGGAATCAACGCCCTCACCGTTGACAGATACGAAGATATCCCCTACAAAGAGCCCTGCTCCCTCCGCCGGGCTGTTGGGGATGATGTCGTTGACGACATAGCTGCCGTCCCGGTCCCGCATGACAATGGCCCCGATCCCGTAGTATTCGCCTTTCATGGAATCTTCCACAGTCTCGTTATATTCAGGTGTCAGATAGAAGGTATAGGGACTGCCCATCTGCCCCACCAGGCCCTCCATCATCTTTTCAATCATCTGGGCATCGGTGAATTCCTGGTAGTAGTTGTCCTGCAGCAGATTGTAGACATCCGAAAATTTATCCAAAGCCTCCTTGAGGCCCGTCTCATCCGTAAACGTCAGGGTCAGAGTATTCTCCCCCGTCTGTACCGGCCCCTTGTTTCCATCCTTCATGGAATCCCCGAAAAAGAGGATGCCAAAACCCGCAGTCAGGACAAAAGTGACGGCCGCGGTGACCAGGACCGCCAGGAAAACCGGCCAGAAATGCTTTCTTTCCCTTTTCACAGCCGGCGGCGGTGCTCCATAGCCGGAGATCTGCTGCTGGTGGAAGTAATGGCTGTTGCCGTCCGGCGGCTGCTGCCTGTCTTCAGGCTTATATTGATCGTTCATTCAGATATCCTCCGAAAAGGGCGGACCCTTATTTTAGTCAGATATTCATCATACACCAGACCTTCCCGCTCCCATGAAACAAAAAAAGACCGCCAGGCGGTCCAAAAAGAAGGATCTTCCTCTCTTCAGCGGGCCCGGCGGAAATAGCCAAGGGGATCTTTGGGAACCCCGTTGACCCGGATTTCAAAGTGGAGATGGGGGCCGGAGGAGCGGCCGGTATTGCCGGTATAGCCGATGACCTGGCCGGCCTTGACCCGCTGCCCGATATAGCAGTTGAAACCGTTCAGATGTCCGTAGCGGGTCTGGTAGCCGCCGCCGTGATCGATGACGACCATCTTGCCATAGGCCCAGTGGTAGGCGGTGCCCGGCCATCCGCTGTAGGTGATCACCCCGTCGGCCATGGCGACAATGGGCGTATTCATGGCGGCCGCCACATCGGTTCCGTAATGGTAGCGGCCGTATTTTTCCCGCCAGCCGAAGACCGAGGTCACGTAATGGGCAGTCGGCAGGGGCCAGATAAACTGACGGGTTCCCACCCAGTAGGGGGATCCCGAGGTCACGGGCGGCGCAGTCGCGGCCTTTTCATCCCGGACCAGCTGAGCTTCCTTTTGCCGGGTGATCTCAAGGCTTTGGGCGATCTTGTTGAGGGCCTGGGCTGCCAGCCCCTCCTCGGCCCGGATGGCCTGCATGGCCTGGTCCGCCTCTTCCACCAGCTCAATCATCTCACTGTACTGGTCTTCTGCCTCTTCGCGGAGCTGTTCTGCCAGAATGGAGGCAGTCTCAAGTTCCGCCAGAGCCTCTTCATCTGAATCGGCGATCATCTTCATGAAACGGATGGTGGTGAAAAAACCCTGGAGACTTTCAGCCGACAGGAGGAGCTCAATCATGGAGTAGCGGTTCCACTCATACATGCGGACCACCCGCTCCTCATACTGAACCAGTTTCTCTTCATAATCCGCCTGGGCGATGACGGCCGCCTCCTGGTTCATTTCCAGGACCATGAGGGCCGCTTCCTTTTGGGCCAGGGCATTCTCGTAGACTTCGCGCTGGGCCTGGGACCGCTTCTGAAGATAGGCCAGATCGCCGGACAGCTTGTCCTTCTGATCCGCCAGCTGATCGCGGTCAGCCCGGACCGAGGCCAGCTCCGACTGGATTTCCTTCAGGGATTTTTGTGAACCGGCAGCATGGACCAAACTTGCGGACGGAAAAAGAACGGCCAGGATCATGAGGACTGCCGCCATGGCGCCCGTCATGCGCAAGAATGTCTGATGTCCGGAATACTTCACTCTCAATGCCTCAAACACATGGTTACCAGTAAGTTTACCACGTTTTCCTTTTCCTATATTAATAGCAAAGACTGCCCCCGATGACAAAACCGTGACAGTCCAAATCAGACCCGGGCGTATTTCCTGACGGAAAGGGCACTGACCAGGACACAAAGCAGAACTCCGGTCAGGACATTGACCATGATCAGGCGGGAGATGACCTCCGGTCCCGATAAAAGGGAAAAGGTCCCCTGGCCGCCAAAGCTTTGCAAAAGCCGGTTATAGAGCAGGGCGGAGGCCAGGCTGGAGAAGAAGGCTCCCGCAAGGCCGATGACGGCCCCCTCCACGATAAAGGGGGTCCGGATGAAGGCATTGGTCGACCCCACGTACTTCATGATGTTGATTTCCCGGCTTCTGGACAGGACGGCAATGCGGACCGTGTTGGCCACGACGACCGCCGAGGTGACCGCAAGGACTGCGAAGACAAGAACACCCACCCTGCGGATCCAGCTCTTGACGGTATCCAGAAGCGCCATGAGCCGGGACTCCATCAGGACCTCCTTGACCCCCGTAAACTCCATGACCTCCTCCCGGAAGGTTTCCCCGTAGCCGGGGTCGTCCAGACGGACGCTCATGGTATAGGGAATAGACAGGGTGTAGTCAAAATCCCGCCAGAGTTCTTCCTTGCCCATGTCTTCCTTGAACTGCTCAAAGTTTTGCCGGGGCGTCGTGATGGCCAGCTCCTGGACATGGGGGTGGCTGTGAAGATACTGGGCCAGTTCGTCCACTTCCTCATACCCGGCCGAGACCAGCATGGTGATCTCGATAGGAGGCTGCTGGGCGGCAATGGCCGACAGGTGGTTGGCATTCATGGAAATGGCCGTAAAAGCCCCCAGTAAAAAGAGCATGAGGCTCAGTGTCGTGACTGCAGCCGCGGTTAAGAGAGGATGCCGGCGAAGTCCCTGAAAGCCCGCTTTGAAGGAATAAAACCACTCGTGCTTCTTCACCGCCGGTCCTCCTTGGGGGGGCGGATGACGGGAACCCGGCCGGTCTGGATCCTGGGCCTGTCATCTTCGGACTCTGTCCGGCT
>DUUZ01000014.1 GCA_012841255.1 Clostridiaceae bacterium | reverse complement strand
TTCAAGGCGGCTTTTTCCGCCTCCAGTTTCCGGATCTGTTCGTGCAGCTTCCGGTTCTCCCGGACGGCACCGAAATAATCACCGACGGAGGTCACGCCCTTGGAAAAGAAGCCGGCGACCGGATCCAGAACACTCCCGAACCAGTCCCCGACCCGGGAACGGGTGGTTCCAGGCAGGGCCGTCAGGATAAATGCGGCCAGAAGTGCCGCTGTTATCAGCACAATGACCATGATTCTGGGGCCGCGTTTTTTCACAGGCAATCCGTCCTTTCCGCCATGCTTTCATCCTCAGGATCCGATGACGGAAACAGTTTAGCACACGCATGTGAACGCGGGTCAACATAGGCCCAGACGGCTGAAACTGGCCGAGGACTCGGCCCCCACGATCACGTGGTCCAAGACAGGGATCCCCATCATCTTGCCCAGTTCAGAGAACTTGCGGGTGGACTCAATGTCGGCCCTGGAAGGCGAGGGGTCCCCGCTTGGATGGTTGTGGACCAGTACGATAGAGGCGGCGTTGGCCTTGACGGCCTCCCGGAAGATGTCGCGGGGGTGGATGACAGCGGCGGCCAAGCCCCCCTGCGATATCCGGACAGACTTGATGATCCGGTTCCGGGTATCCAGGAGGAGGACATGGAATTCCTCCCTCGGCAGATAGCGCATATTGGCCTCCACATGGCGGATGACCTCATCCGGCCCGGATGCCGGGGCCCGGACCTCGGCCTGGCGTTCAGCAGCCGCTCTTTGCCCCAGTTCGACGGCGGCCAGGACCCGGATGGACTTAACCGGGCCGACACCGGAGACTTCACGCAGTTCCTCCGGCCCCGTATCCAGGAGTCCTTTCAGGCCTCCCGCCCTGATCAGGACTTTTTGTGCAGTCGAAACAACATTCTCCCCGCCCCTGCCCGAGGTCAGGATAACGGCCAGGAGCTCGGCATCGGAAAGGGAGCGGACGCCTTTTTGTTCCGCTTTTTCATAAGGCCTCTCCCCGGCCGGCAATTCTTTCATGGTCAGTGGATTTTCCATTTCTTTCTCCTTCTTGGTATTGAAAGGCAGATGAAATGAAATGAAATGAAATGAAAAGATCAGCCCGCCGGCTGGCAGGCCCGGATGACCAAAATAGCCAGTGCGTCCTCCCCGTCCAGGCGGCCGGTCTTGACAGCCATATCTGCCTGGAAACAGCTTTCCAGCATGGATTCCAGTTTACGGATGGAAAAACGTCTGGCCTGCTGAGCAAGTTTGCCCGCGAAAAAGGAACTGGCGGTGAGTCCGCTCGCCATGATCCGGTCGCTTGTCCCCAGCTCCCGGGCGGCCAGAAGGTCCCGGGCCTGGCGGGCCAGCATGGTCTGGATATAGAGGGGGGCCTCCCGGCGGGCAAGCAGGATGCCCAGCCGCTCCAGGGCCCGGTCGGCCCGGCCGGCGGCAATGGCATCCGTCAGATCGAAAATCTTTCCGGTCAGATCCTCCCGGCATAAAAAGTCGATGTCTGAAAGCGAAATCTCCTTTTTCCCGGTGTAGGCACTGTATAAAAAAACGGTGGCCAGTTCCCCGAAGATATCCGACATGGAACGGGCGCAGCGGAGAATCAGGGAATCTGCGGCCTCCCGGGTGATCCGCAGACCCTCCCGGTGACAGAGTCCGGAGACCCATTTTTGGAGCTCTCCCTCAGTTTGCAGCTCCAATTTAACCGCCAGAGCGCCGGCTTTGCGCATCTTCTTCATAAGGCCGCTCGTCGCCTTGGCCGATTCCTCCATGAAGATCAGATGGCAGCGGTCCGGAATGGCCAGAAAGGCCCGGGTCAGATTGTCGGAGAGGCTCTCCTCCCCGGCCTTTGTCAGAGTAAATAAGCCCGTGTTTATCAGGGTGATGACCTTGTGCTCAGATAAAAAAGGAGGCGTGGCAATTTCAGCCGCCAGTTTTTCGGCGTCCAAGGAGGCGGGTTTGCCGTCTCCGTTGAAGGTCACCGAATCCATCAT
The DNA here is from genome assembly GCA_012841255.1 of Clostridiaceae bacterium. Classification (GTDB taxonomy): domain Bacteria; phylum Bacillota; class Clostridia; order Saccharofermentanales; family DTU023; genus UBA4923. The sequence continues at coordinate 2,322 of DUUZ01000014.1, read as the reverse complement.
TTCGCTTCCGGGAGTCACAAGGCTGTCAGTCAGCCGCCCCCGGATCTGGCGGACAAGAAAGACTTCCTCCCCCGCCAGAATATAAGCCGGCCGGTCTATGCCCCGGGAGAGATCCCGGTTGGCTTCCCTGTAGTCCGCCCACTTGTCGATAATTGGCAGGGCTCCGCTCATTTCCTTTTTACCGTCCTTTGATCCATGGGCTTATCCTACCCTTTCCATCCTTGATCCGCAAGAAAACAGCCCCGCACTGATCGGTGCGGAATACCGGAATGCCCCGGGCCTCCAGCCTTTCCAAAACCTCTTTGTGGGGGTGGCCGTAACGGTTGCCGGCGGAGACGGAAATCACAGCGGCCCCGGGTGCCACCCGGTCCAGAAAAGTTTCTTGTGTAGAACTTTTGGAGCCATGATGGCCGACATGAAGGATCCCCGCATCAAGCCTGGCGGCCCCGGCCATGAGAACTCCCTCCCCCTGGTTCTCCAGATCTCCGGTCATGAGGATCGTCACCTCTCCCAGGGTCACTTTCATAACCAGAGAAAGGTTATTGAGACTCCCTTTTTCATCCGCTTGCGGATGCAGGACTTCCAGACTGCCGCCCGCCAGACGGATGACATCGCCGGCCGCCAGATAGCGGACCGGGACGCCGGATTCTGCCGCCTGTGCAAGAAGGGCCCCGCTCAGATCTTCCTCTTCTTTTTGCCCAAAGACCGGACCCGGGTCCGCCGCAGGCAGACAAAGGCAGTCGACAAGTCCGGCCCTGATCAATTCCAGAACCCCATAGGCGTGGTCGCTGTGGGCATGGGTCACCAGGGCCAGGTCAAGCTTCATGCCATCCATGGCCCGAAGTGCCGGGATTACGGTCCGGTAGCCCTGTCCCCGGTCGCCGCCGTCGACCAGGATGGTGACCCCTCCTCCCCTGATCATGCTGGCGTCTCCCTGGCCGACATCCAGGAAGAGAATCATATCGGGACCCGGGCGGAAGAGGAGGAATACGAGAACAAGGAGGCATGCCAGGTTGAGGAGATGACCGCTTCTTCGTATTCCTTTGCGAAAGTTCCCTCGCCTGCGGCAAAGATACAGGAGAAGGCCCAGGGGCAATAAGAGAAGGCCGAATTTCAGGGGGACAAAGGCCCAGCGGATTTTGGCGGCCGCCTGTGATATCCCTAGCAGAAGGGCCGAGGGGCCGGACAAGAGAAGGCCTGCACAGCCCGCCAGCCCGCTCTGGAGGATCGGCCAGGGCGAAAGGAGAAGACCCAGGCCCAGGACGGCGTAGGCGGAGGCAGTCAGCACGGAAGCCAGGGGGAGGGCAGGCAGATTAACCAGGGGGGTCAGAAGATTGAGGCCGGACTGGCCCGCCGCCAGATAAGGCAATAGGACCAGCTGGGCCGCTGATGCAGTCACCAGGGATGACCGGATCGTCCTTCGGAATTTTTGAGCCCGGTCCAGCCCGAAGGCCGAAGCCTGCAAAGAGGATACAAAGGAAACGGTCGCAGCGGCCGTCATGCTCATCCAGAAGGATGCATCATAGACGGCGTAGGGCTCGAGGGCAAGAAGCAGGGAACAGGAAAGAAAGAGGCTGTTGAAAAGTTCTCTCCTCCGGCGAAAAGGCTGATCTAACTGGGCCGCAAGGGTCATGAGAGTGGCCCGGCTGACCCCGCTCTTCCAGCCGCTTAAAAGACCCGGAACCAGGATGAGCGCAAGAGTGAGGATAAGCTGCAGACGTTTGGACAGGCCCAGCCGCGTCATGGCTTTCCTGGCCGGAAGCATCAGGAAGGCCAGATGAGTGCCGGATACCGAGGTCAGGTGGGAGAGACCGCAGGTCCGCAGACTGTAGGACTGCCAATCGTCCAGGAGCCTGGTATCCCCGGCTGATAGAGAAAGAAGCAAGGGACCGCCCCGGCTCTCCCAAAGTTCCTTGAAGCGGGTCCGGACCAGGGCACGAAAAGTGCCGGGCAGACGGGCCAGGGTCAAGGATGGGCTGTCTTTCTGCTCCACACGGAGAAAGAGCCCGCTTCCAAAGAGGGCGGTCCCCTGCCCCCAAAGCCAGGTTCGCTCTGAAAAACCCCCGGGGTTCCGGCTTCCCTGGCCCCCGCGGATCCTGACACGGCCTGTCACCCGGTCACCCCTGCGGCCTGGCTCTTTCATGCGGATGGCCAGCGGGACTCCCCCCTCCGTCCGGATGATCTGGAGCTGGCTGCCGCCTGCGCCCTGGGGTGCAGGGATTCCTTCATCCTGGATGATCCCCGAGATATCGTAGTCGCCCTCGGGGAAAAGGGTCTCCCAGCGGTTGAGCCGGGCCCTGGTCAGGAGCAGGGCAAAAAGGA
>DUUZ01000105.1 GCA_012841255.1 Clostridiaceae bacterium | reverse complement strand
GATCCCGGAAGCGGAGCTTGTCCTCTGAAAGACCGATATCCAGGAGCCACTGCCAGCTGAAAGCGCGCCAGTAGTTAAACCATTCAAGGTCGGTGCCCGGCTCGCAGAAGAATTCCAGTTCCATCTGTTCGAATTCCCGGGTCCTGAAGATAAAGTTGCCGGGGGTAATCTCGTTGCGGAAGGATTTGCCGATCTGGGCAATCCCGAAGGGAATCTTGCGGCGGGAAGTCCGCTGGACATTGCGGAAGTTAACGAAGATCCCCTGGGCCGTCTCGGGGCGCAGGTAGATCTCTGACTGGTTGTCCTCGGTCACGCCCTGGAAGGTCTTGAACATGAGGTTGAACTTGCGGACATCGGTGAAGTCATGCTTGCCGCAGGAAGGACAGAGGATGCCGTTCTCGCGGATATAGGAGAGGTACTCCTCATTGGACCAGCCGTCCGCATTCAGGCTCCTGTCTTCTTTTTTGTTCCAGTCCTCGATCAGCTGGTCGGCCCGCCAGCGGGACCGGCAGTGCCTGCAGTCGATCATGGGGTCGGAAAAGCCTCCCACATGGCCCGAGGCCACCCAGACCTCCGGGTTCATCAGGATGGCGGAATCGATACCGACATTCAGGGGGCAGGTGTCCACGAAGCGCTTCCACCAGGCTGCCTTGATTCTCTGTTTCAGGGAGCTTCCATAAGGGCCGTAATCCCAGGAATTGGCCAATCCGCCGTAAATCTCGGAGCCCTGGTAAACAAAGCCCCTATTGCCGCACAAAGCTACAATCTTCGCCAGTGCGTGTTGTTGTTTTGCCATTCTTTTTACCGTTCCGTCAATTGATCTGCCGCTTATCCGGCTTCTTCCTCCGCTTCCGCCCCGTCATCGACGGCGGGCGAAAGGGTCTCTTCCTGAGCTTTGCGCTCCTCTTCCTCCAGCTGCGTCACATGGCTGATCAGCCGTTCGGCGATCAGGGAGGCATCTTCTGCAGAGATGCCGGCCTGTTCAAAGACGTCCTCGCCCGGCTGTCTTTCAACCTGGCGCATGATCCGGCTTTGTTCTTCCAGACGCTCTTCTTCTTCCTTGGCACGGGCTTCGCGGAGGGCCGCTTCCCGGGCCGCAATGATGCTGGGGTGCTCAGGGACTATAATTTCAAGTTTTCCGTAACGGTAGACAACCGTACCTGCCCCGATTTCCTCGCAGGCCAAGGTCACCCGGTTGGGTGCGGGGGTTTCGGTCTCCAGGGTCGGACAGGCGCCCGATGTCAGCTGGCGTGCCCTGCGGGATGCCAGCATTGCAAGAACGTAACGGTTCTCCGCCATGGGCAGCAATGCTTCAGTTGAGGGATGTGTCAACATGGGTAACTCCTAATTCTCTTAAAAAACGATAACCTTACGGATTATACCGTTTCAGGCCTCTCCCCGTCAAGAAAATGCCGGGAAGTCCGTCTTTTCTCGGCCCGTATGATGGCGGCGACATCGGCTGCGGCATCGGGGATCCGGTCATTTTCCACCCAGTAATCAAAGCGTTGGATGTTACGTATTTCCTCTTCTGCCGCACGCAGTCTTTTCTCGATGACTTCCGCCGTTTCCGTCCCCCTGCAAAGGAGACGGTGGCGCAGGGTATCGCAGTCAGGTGCCGTGATGAACACAATGACGGCCCCGGGATAGTTCTTCTTCAACTCCAGAGCCCCCTTGATGGTCAGATCCAGAAAGACATCGATGTCTTCTTCGATCATTTGCTCAATAGGCGCTTTGGGGGTTCCGTAATACTCCTCCAGATAGGTATCGTATTCCAGGATCTCCCCTTTCTGGATCATCTTTTCGAAATCTTCCTTGCCGGTGAAATAGTAGGAGCGTCCCTCCTCCTCGTCCCGGCGCGGTTTCCGCGTGGTCATGGAGACGGAATGGAAGCGGGTGGGGTCCTCCTTGACCAGCTCCCGGATAATGGAGTCCTTGCCGACCCCCGAGGGTCCGGACAGGACGACCAGAAGACCCTTGTCTTTTTTGCGCTCAGGCATTGCCGGCCTCTTCCTCTTCCGCTTGGGCGGGATCCAAGGGCAGGGCATCGGGATCCATGGCCGACAGGACCACATGGTCGCTGTCCATGACCAGGACGGACCGGGTCCTCTTGCCGCCCGTGGCATCAATCAGGGAAAAGCGTTCGCGGGCATCCTGGATCAGGCGGCGGGAGGGGGCGGAATCCGCCGTCACGACCGCAATCAGGCGGGAACGTGCCACATAGTTGCCGTATCCGATCGGAATCATCTCGTATGCCATAAGTCACCCCTATTCAATATTCTGCACCTGCTCCCGGATCTTCTCCAGCAAGGTCTTGGCCGCCACCACCGAGCGGGTCAGGTCCAGGTCGTTGGCCTTGGAACCGATGGTGTTGATCTCCCGGAAGATCTCCTGGATCAGGAAGTCCAGCTGGCGGCCGACCGCCAGTTCGGATCCCAGCGCTTCCTCCAGGGCTCCCAGGTGGGCGGCCAGCCGGGTCACTTCCTCGTCGATGGAGGCCCGGTCGGCGAAAAGTGCCGTCTCCGCAAACAAGCGCTGATCATTGTACCACTCAGACCGGTCGTCTTCGAGGAGTTCCTCGGCCCTGGCCAGAAGCTTTTCCCTGTAAAGGATGGGGATCTTGGGGGCGCGCTTGGCCATCTCTTCAACTAAGAGCCGCAGTTCCTCTGTTTTTTCCAGCAGGTCCAAGGACAGTTTGGCCCCTTCGGTTTCCCGGGCGGCATTGAGCTCCCGGAGGGCCAGTTCCAAGGCTTCCCCCAGCCCTTCTTCCAGGGCAGATGCGTCTTCTTCCCGTTCACCCAGGACAAAAAGTCCGCTTTGGGCGGCCAGGATCCCCGTCGGATCCAGGGCTTCCCTGCCCGTCATTTCCTCCAGTTCACGCAGGGCTGAAAGCCAGGAAGCGGCCAGCGGCTGATCCAGGAGGACTGTGCGGCCCGAGGCCGTCTGGGATTCGTCCGTCACCCGGATCTCCACCCGGCCCCGGCCGAGTTTCTCCTGGGCCATGCTTCGGACCTGCGGTTCCAGGGCCAGAAGCCAGCCCGGCAGCCGGACTGAAACATCCAGATAGCGGTGGTTGACCGACCGGCATTCCACCCGGATCATCCGCCCTTCCCGGACCGATGTCCCCTCTCCGTAACCCGTCATGCTTCTAGGCATTGTCCTCTCCTCCATCCAATAAAAAGCGTCCGGCTTCACCGATCAAAAGGGGCCGGAAGCCAATCTGATCCGATGCGACCATTATATAACGGACGCCGTCCAGGAGGGGTCTTCCTTCGTAATAGGGCACATGGTGATGGATATGGCCGAAAAGGCAGACCGCAATCCCGGCTTTTGACAGTTTTTCAGAAAGCTCCGAGGGGCAGCCCTTTTCCGACAGCGGCGGGTAATGCATTAGGGCCAGGGCCGGTCCCGGGGACTCTCCGGCCCTCCTTTGCCGTTCCAGATCAGCCAGGGACAAGTCCAGGCGGAGGACCTCACGCCTGAAGATTTTTTCATCCTCTTCACGGAAAGCCTCGTCCGGGGGCAGGACCCAGCCCCGGGTCCCGCAGACCCAGAAACCCGCCTCAAGCCGGGCATCATTTCTCAGGAACTCCAGGCTGGAAAATCCGTGTGTCTGACAAAAATCCTGCATCTTCCGAACCGTGGTCCACCAATAGTCGTGGTTGCCGCGAAGCAGGATCTTCCGGCCGGGCAGGCGGTGGAGCAGTTCCAAGTCAGACCGGGCCTGATCCAGGGAGGCCGCCCAGGAGATATCCCCTCCGACCAGGACCGTGTCATTCTCTTCCACCGTTTCTTCCCAGTTCCGGCAGATCCGTTCGACGTGCCGGTCCCAGCGGGGTCCGAAAACATCCATGGGCTTGTCGACTGTCTGAGCCAGATGAAGGTCGGCGATGGCAAAAAGTCTCATGAGGGTTCCCCCCCGCCATGAAAGTGCTTAAATATGCTTTCGGCCACCTGGCCGGAGATGCCGGGAACGTCCGCAAGTTCGGCCAGGCTGGCTTCCGAAATCTTCTTTGTCGTCCCGAACCGGAGGAGCAGGGCCTTGCGCCTTGCCGGGCCGACGCCGGGTATGGTTTCCAGCTTGTAGCGTTTGGCTCTTTGGTGCCGCCTTTGCTCGTTTAGCCGTCCGGCGAAGCGGTGGGCTTCGTCCTGGATGGCGGTCAGAAGATGAAGCAGGCCAAGTCTTGCAGCCCGGTCCTCTTCACTTTCCCCGGACAGGAACTTTTCCGGGATGGCAGCCGAGGCCAGCTCCACGATCTTCCCGGTCGGAAGGACCAGGCCCCGGGTCCGGTGACGGTCGTCCTTGACCATGCCGGCTGTCGGGATGCCCAGATCGTCCGTGATCCGGCGGGCCGCGAAGACATGGCCCTTGCCCCCGTCCACCAGGATCAGATCGGGCCGGCTGCCGAATTTTTCATCCCCCAGGCGGGCCAGCCTGCGGGAGAGAACCTCGGTCAGGGACTGGTAGTCATCGATGCCCTCAAATCCCTTGATGGTGAAGTGCCGGTAGGCCGACCGCAGCGCCCGGCCGTGCCGGAAAACCACCATGGATCCCGAACGGTCCCCCCCGCCCAGATGAGAGATGTCGTAGGCCTCGATGCGGACGGGGGCTCCCCCGATTCCAGCCAGCCGGCCCAGGTAATCCAGGGTGGCCTCGATGGCCCGGGGGTCGGAACCCCTGGACAGGGATCTTCGTTCCAGGGCCTTTTGGGCGTTGTAGACCGCCATGTCGGTCAGGGCCTTCTTCTGCCCCCGCAAGGGCCGGTGCAAAGTCACCGCTCCCTCCCGCAGGCCCCGGAGCCAGCGGGACAGGAGTTCCTGATCTTCCAAAGGGGCCGACACCAGGATCTCCCGGGGGATCAGGGCCGCCGAACGGTACTGGTCACGGATGAAGGAATCAAGGTATTCCCCGTCCCCGCCCCCCATATCCTGGGCGAAGACATGGACGACGCCCGTGACCCGGCCGCCCCGGATTTCCATCTTGGCAATGGCCGCCTCGTTGCCGTTGCGGAAGACCGCCAGGACATCCCGGTCCCCGCCCTTCTGGTCGACCACCCGCTGCTCCTCCCGCAGGCGGCCCAGGGCCTGCCAGCGCGCCTTCTGGCGGGCGGCCTTTTCAAAGTCCAGAACTTCCGCAGCTTCCGTCATCTCCTGGTAAAAGCGCCGGATCAGCTCATCGGTCCGGCCGTCCAGAAAGGCCAGAACCTCGTCCACGATGAGCCCGTAATCCTCCTGGGAGATGTAGCCGGCACAAGGGGCATAACAGCGCCCGATATGGTAGTTGAGACAGGGCCGCCCCTTGCCGATGTCCCGGGGCAGATCCCGGGAGCAGGTCCGGAGCGGGAAAACCGTTTCCAGGACTTTGAGGGCCCGGTTGACGTCCCCGGCCAGCCAGGGTCCGTAATAGCGGGCACCTTGGGCGGCGTCCTCGCCCACCCGGAAGGCTTTCATGACCCGGGGGAAGGCCTCCTGCAAGGTGACCCGGATATAGGGGTACTCCTTGTCGTCCCGCATAAGGATGTTGTAGGGGGGCTTGTATTCCTTGATCAGGGTGGCCTCCAGAACCAGGGCTTCCAGCTCGTTGGCACAGAGGATGGTGTCATAGGAGGCAATCTTGGAGATCATGGCGGCGATCCGCCGGTCGACGGAGGGGTTGGGGGTGAAATAATTGCGCAGGCGCTGGCGCAGCGAATTGGCCTTGCCCACATAGAGAACAGAGCCCGACGCGTCACGCATCAGGTAAACGCCGGGCTCTTCAGGGACCAAATCAAGTTGTGCGTTAAATAGTACTCGTTGTTCTTTTAATTCCGTCATCCGGGAAAAGCTCCCCTCAAGACGCTTGGGTGAATCCGTTCCTGTTTTCTTCTAGGACAGGGAGGGACCCATGTAGCTTGCCAGCTCATAGAGGGCACTGCTCCCATCGTCTCCGTCGGCGGATATTTCCAGGTGGTCGCCGTCCGATATCCCCAGGGACAATACTCCCAGGAGGCTCTTGGCATTGGCCCTGCGCCCGTCCTTGGCAATATAAATACTGGCATTGAAACCGGAAGAGATCTGAATCAGCATCGCGACCGCCTTCATTAATGTTTCTTCTTTACAATGAAAGATGACGTTTTCTCTTAACATTGCGATCCTCCATAAAAGGCATCTTGCCGGCCGATTCAGTTAAGACTATAGATTAGTATAAGGATCCGGGACCGCCGGTGTCAATTATGGAATGAACGACGATCATTGTAGAATCCCAACTTCTTTTAGTCATTTAAACGGGATCCCGGGAGAACCCCCGTCATAAGCAGGGCATCTTCGCCCTGATCCGCATAGTAACCCGGTCTTCTGCCCGTGATCTCAAGTCCGAATTTCCGGTAGAGGGCCAGGGCGGCTGCATTGCTTTCCCGTACTTCCAGGATCCAGGCCGGTGCCTCCCAGGACCGGGCCGTCTTTTCCAGCTCTTCCATCAGGCAGGAGGCCAGTCCCTGTCCCCGCCTTTG
>DUUZ01000104.1 GCA_012841255.1 Clostridiaceae bacterium | reverse complement strand
GGATTGCATTATGGACCTTATTTTCAAAGCACTTGAGGAAGCCCTGGAACAGAAAACAGATACAGTTTTGGCAACCGTGACCTCCAGTTCCGGTGCAACGCCCCGGGGGGAGGGGGCCCGCATGCTTGTCGGATCTTCCGGCCGTCTGGCGGGTACGGTAGGGGGAGGAGCCGTGGAACTTCACTCCATTTCCATCGCCCAGGAGGCTATCCGGAAAAAAGAATCCAATATCCATCATTTTATTTTGTCCAAGAATCAGATCGAAGATATCGGCATGATCTGCGGAGGCAACGCCACCGTTCATTACCTCTATTTACCTGGCGACGATGAGTCCCTTCTGGATCTGGTCAAAGCAGCCCGTCAGGCTATCAAAAATCGTCAGCCTAGCTGGCTGATCACGGATATAAGTGAGAAGGACCAGTTGGGTCTGGCCTTTTTTACCGCACCTGAAGGTGTGAATCCGGCGGCTCCCGATTTCAGTCGGGAGGGCTGGCTTTTTCAAGGCTTCCCAGAAGGCCATGAATGTACCCGGGCTCTTCTTGAAGATCCTGCCCTTCTTTGTCAAAGGGGTCATTCCTTTGAGCTTTGCGGCCGGACTTTCTTTGTCGAAGAGTTGGTCGTTCCGGGACTTGTCTATATCTTCGGCGGGGGCCATGTCGGCCAGGCTCTGACCCCTGTTCTGGCCCGTGCCCATTTTGCGGTGGTCGTTCTGGATGACCGCGAAGAATTTGTCAATCCGGATCTGTTTCCCGGTGCCTACGATGTCAAACTCTGTGATCTGGATCATATTGAGAAATCTGTTTCGATTGGCCCGGAGGACTTTGTCTGCATCATGACCCGGGGGCACAGCAACGATCTGGATGTCCAGGATCAGGTCCTGAAAACTCCGGCCCGCTATATCGGGGTGATCGGCAGCCGGCATAAGGTCAAGACCATCGACCGGATCCTCATGGAACGCGGCCACAGCAAGGAGGATCTGGAGCGGGCTGTTTCGCCCATCGGTCTGGATATCGGGGGCGAGACACCGGAGGAGATTGCCATCAGTATCGCCGCCCAGATGATCGCTGTCCGGTCCGGGAAGATGGCCGCCAGACGCTCGCTGTAAGCCATGGCCATGACGGATCAGCCCAAGGTTACAAGCTTTTCATATCCGGCCCATGAGAAGGCCCTGCTTTCCTTTGTCCGATCCACTTTGGAGGGCAGGGAAGATCCCCAAAAACGCAATATTCTTTTAACCGGGGCTATTGGGTCCGGCAAATCCACCTTTGTCCAAAATCTTCTGGATGAGATGAGGATTCAGCCTGCAGGCTATATGACCATCCGCCATATCGGGCCGGATGAAAAACGGCAGGGCTATGCCCATGTACCCGCAGCCAACCGGAGGAGAACCGGCTTCCTGACAGTCCGGCATGACGAGGAGGAGGACTTCCCCTGTTCCGATTGTTTCCTGCAGGCAGGGCCGGAAGGGCGGATTTTCGACCTTGATCTTTTCTACCGTGCGGTATCCGACTTGATTGACCGGCCGGGGCCGCTTGTGGTTCTGGATGAGCTGGGCGGGGATGAACTTCTCATGGATGACTTCTACCGGAAGGTGCTGGAACTTCTGGGCAGTTCCAGCCGGCCGGTTATTTTAGTCTGGAAACACGATGCCTCCTTCGAGCGCACGGTTTCCCGCTCCACCCTGTCAGAAGAGGAAAAGGATCTTTTGCGGGAACGGCGGCGCACCATCGCTTCCCAGCCCAGCCTGGTCCAGGTGGAGTTGTCCAACGGCAGCCAGGCCGCCGGCCATGCCAGACGGACGATCTGGATGGAAGACGACGCAGAGGAAGTATTTCTCCCGGCTGCGGAAGAAGCGGAAGAGCAGGTTGCTGTTCCTGCCAAAGCCCGGCGGATGACGCTCCGTTTTGCCCTGATGGCGGCTGGCCTTCTGGCCATCATCCTTCTTTCTTTTGCCGTCGGCTGGTACGGGATCAGCCCCGGTACCATCCTTCATTTCTTCTGGAGCCGTTTATTCGGAACGGGAGCCGTCTTCCCCGACAATGTCCACACGGTTCTGGTCAATGTGCGCCTGCCCCGCATTGCCATGGGGCTCCTAGTTGGATCAGGGCTTTCGGTTGCCGGTCATACCTTTCAGGGTATTTTCCAGAACCCCATGGCCTCACCAGACGTTCTGGGTGCATCCTCGGGGGCGGGTTTCGGGGCAGCCCTGGCCATCCTCTGGGGTTTTACGGCAACAGGGATCACTATGATGTCCTTTGTCTTCGGCCTTGTCTCCATCATCCTGGTCCTGGTTCTGACCTCCTTTGTCCGGGCCCAGCGAGTCCTGGCCTTGATCCTGACCGGGATCGTCGTCAGTTCCCTGTTTTCGGCCGGTTTGTCACTCATCAAGCTGGCGGCGGATCCCACGGATAAACTACCGGCCATTACCTACTGGCTCATGGGTTCCCTCAACTCTTCACAGGTCAAGCAGCTTTACTTTGCAGCTCCCCTGATTATGGGCGGGCTTTTAATCATCTTCCTCCTACGCTGGCAGCTGAATGTCCTCATGGCCGGTGAAGATGCGGCGGCCACCATGGGGGTGCGCACCCGCCTGGTCCGGGTCATCCTCATCATGGCAGCCACTTTGGTGACGGCCACCTGCGTGTCTGTCAGCGGCGTCATCGGCTGGGTGGGCCTGGTCGTCCCCCATATCGCCCGCATGCTCATGGGAACGGACAACCGTTATTCCCTGCCGGCCTCGGCCATGATCGGGGCAGGCTTCCTGGTCCTGGTGGACGATGTTGCACGCAGAGCTTCAACCAGCGGGATCCCTCTTGGAATTCTGACGGCCTTCATCGGGGCCCCCTTCTTTATTTACCTGATCCTGCGTCAGGGCAGACGGGGGGTGGCCGCATGATCAGGACACAGGGTTTGGATGTCCGCGATCTATCCTTCCGCTACCACGTGGATGAGGTTCTGAGCGACCTTTCCTTTCAGGCCGGAGGCGGCCGGGTAATCGGAGTTCTGGGGGCCAACGGAGCCGGAAAATCCACTCTTTTCAAGCTGATCCTGGGCATCCTGCCGCTCCAAAAAGGAGAGATCCTGGTCAACGGGACCCGCCTGGGTGACCTCTCCGCCCGCAGGCGGGCCCGGGAGATGGCCTATATCCCCCAGTCCGAAACGGGTACCTTCCCCTTTTCCGTTTTTGAAGTGGTCCTCATGGGGACCACCGTCTCCTTCGGCCTTTTTTCCCAGCCGGGGAAAAAAGAAAGGAAGAAGGCCGAGGAAGCCCTCAGGCTTTTAAAGATTGAATCTTTCCGGGACCGCCGTTACGACCAATTGTCGGGGGGAGAGCAGCAGCTGGTCCTGATTGCCCGGGCCGTGGCCCAGGACGCCCCCATCCTGATCATGGATGAACCCTCTGCCAGTCTGGATTACGGCAACCAGATCCGGGTCCTGGAAGAGATCCGGGAACTGGCCGACCAGGGCTATCTGGTCCTGTTCTCAACGCATAACCCGCAGCATGTCTTCCTCTACGCAGATGACGTGCTCCTGATCAGCGGCCAGACGGCATTCGCATACGGGCCGCCCCATGAAGTCCTGTCGGAATCGCTTCTATCCCACGTGTACCGAATTCCCATCCGCCTGGAAGAAAGCGCCCGCACAGGAGATGTCACCGTACTGCCGGATTTTTTGAAGATCCGGAGAGACAACAAGCTTGGAGGATAAAATGAATAAATCCACAACAAAAAAATCGATGATCAGTCTTTTCGCAATTCTGCTTTCTCTTCTGATTCTGGCCGGTTGTGCGCCGAAAGGAACACCGGATGGATCCGGGACTGAGGGAAGCGTACCCGTGACCCCGCCGGTCAGCAGTCAACCGGTGGATACGGAAGGTGATGCCAACCGCATCTTCATAGACTCAGTCGGCCGCGAGATTGAACTGCCGGCTGATCTTGTCAGGATCGCACCGTCGGGGACCCTGGCCGATATTATTCTGTTTACGGCCATTCCCGATCGGCTGAACGGGATTTCGACAGCTTTCACCAAGAGCCAGCTGAAGCTTTTTGATGCCAAATATGGTAACCTGCCGGTTTTCGGCAAGTTTTACGGTAAGGGACCGGACTACAATCTGGAGTCTGTCCTGGCCGCCGACACCCAGGTCATTGTGGACATCGGGGAACCCAAGGAATCCATTACTCAGGATATGGACGATCTGATGAACCAGATCAAGGTCCCCACCATTTTCATTGAAGCGCTCTTTGCAAATCTGCCCGAGACCTACCGGACCATCGGGAAACTGGTGGGGGACAGCAGCCGGACGGACCTGCTGGCGGCATACCTTGATGATGTTCTGGCCCTGTCCGAAAAAGCGAAGTCGGAAGTCCCCGAAGAGGACCGGGTCCGGATCTATTGGGCCATGGGGGAGTTGGGGCTGAATACCAACGCCGCCTCTTCCTTCCATGCGGAACTGCTTGACTACGTCCCCCTGATCAATGTAGCGGATATTGAGGCTACGCAAAGAGGGGGCGGGAGCGAAGTCTCCATGGAACAGGTTCTGACCTGGGATCCTGACTATATCCTGATCGACGACTACAATCTCATGGAAGAAATGAAAAAGGATCCGGCCTGGATGGCACTTTCCGCCATGAAGGAAGGCCGGTATGTCGTGATACCCAGCCAGCCCTACGGCTTCCTGGCCAATCCGCCTTCCGTGAACCGCATCGCCGGCCTGCAGTGGCTGGGCAACATCTTCTATCCGTCAGTCTATACAACGGACAAAATGGATGCT
>DUUZ01000103.1 GCA_012841255.1 Clostridiaceae bacterium | reverse complement strand
CGGAACCCGCCGATACAGCAGAAGAAACAGACCCTGAAATACATGTTTTGGACGAACCGGATCCCGAGACCCTGCCCCGCCTCTATGTCATCAAGGAGCCGGCGGTCATCTATGCGGCACCGGACGATTCTTCGGAGGAGCTGGCCACGGTCTACTCCAATGATGTCCTTCTGATGACAGGGACGGAAGGGGACTGGACCCAGGTCCAGTATAAGAAGGGCGTCGAGGGCTACATCAAGAGCAGCCATGTCGGCGACAGCCCGGTCTTCATCCCCAAAACCGGCGAGAGCTACTATGTCCAGAACCGCCAGGTCTATGTCCGGGAAGGCCCGGGCACCCAGTATGAAATCCTGGGCTTCGCCCTTCGCGGCCTCACCGTCCGCGTGGTGGAGGCCGGCGATGAATGGTCGCTGATCAAGACCGAGCACGGTCTGACCGGCCACATGATGAATGAACTTTTCGGTCCCGACAAGCCGGCCAATGAGGTGACGGAGCTTGAGCGCGGCCGCTACATGTACATCGATGTCGAGGAGGCCAATCTCCGCGAATCACCCTCCCTGGATGCCATGATCGTGGGTTATGCCTTCCAGTACGACCGGATCTGGCAGATCTCAGATAACGGCGGCTGGTCCAAGGTGCGGACCGAGGGCGGCGTCGAAGCTTACATCTTCAACAACCTGATCACTGACAAAGCTCCGCCCAACCCCTTTGTCAAGACCAACCGCAAACTCTATGCGGCAGTCAGCCAGGCCAATGTCAGGTCCTCGCCGACCACAGATGCCACGGTTGTCGGTGTTGTGAAACTCAACCAGGCCGTGACGGAGCTGGAAGCCAATGACGCCTGGTCCAAGGTTAAATTGGAAGACGGCACCATCGGCTTCATCCGAAGCGACCTCCTGACCAATGTCACACCGCCTCCCGCAGGCTTTACCGCCTCATCGGGGACCCTCTACGTCAAAACGGGTGCGGCCAATATCCGCTCCCAGCCCAATACCAGCTCTGCCGTACTGACGGTGGTCCGCTTCGGAGACAAGCTGACCAAGAAGGCTGTCGGCAAAGACTGGGTCATGGTGACCACATCAGGCGGCGTCACCGGCTATATTTCAAGTGACTTGACCTCGACCAGCAAGCCCTCCACGCCCCCTTCGACGGGCGGCGGTTCTTCAGGCGGCGGCGGTTCCTCAGGGGGCGGCGGTTCCTCAGGGGGCGGCAGCAGCGACAAGAATGCAGACCTGCGTCAGCGGGTGGTCGATATTGCCCGGTCAGCGGTCGGCACCCCCTACCGTCTGGGCGGCAAAACCATGGCAGCCTTTGACTGCTCCGGCCTGGTCAAATATGTCTATGAAGCCATCGGCTACAGGAACATTCCGCACGGTTCGGACCCGCAGGCCCGCCAGCTGGGGACCCGCGTCTCCTTCTCGGGCCGGGACTTCTCCAATCTGAAGCCGGGGGACCTGATCTTCTTCAGCCGCGGCTCGGGCTACCACCATGTGGGAATCTACATCGGCAACAACCAGATGATCCACGCCGTAAGCGGCAGCGGGACGACGGTGACCAACCTGATGAACTATCCCCTGGCCGCCAGGGTCAACCGGGTCCTTGACTGACGGACTCCCGGAGAGCAAAAGTGTGTACAATAGACGCAGCAGACCGCTGCGTCTATTTTTTTGAGGAAAGCGACGAAGGACATGGAGCAGGCATTGATATCATTGGTCATCCCCTTTTACAACGAAGCCGGCCAGGCCGGCCAGACTCTTTCGGCGACAGCCCGGGTCATGGAAGAAGCGGGCCTGGTCTACGAGATCCTGGCCGTGGACGACGGCTCGGCCGATGAAACCTGGGAGACCCTGATAAAGGCAGCCCAGGAAGACAGCTGTATCCGCCCCATCCGCCTGTCCCGGAATTTCGGCAAGGAGGCCGCCATGTCGGCCGGACTGGATGCCGCAAAGGGGGACGCCGTGGTCGTCATGGACGGGGACCTGCAGCATCCGCCCCGCTATATACCGGACATGGTCCGCCTCTGGCAGGAAGGCTATGAGGTGGTGGACGGGGTCAAGGAAAGCCGGGGACGGGAGTCGGTCTTTTCCAGGCTCTTCGCCTCCGTCTTCTACGGCCTCTTCCGCCGCATGTCCGGCCTGGAACTGGCCAATGCCTCGGACTTCAAGCTCCTGGACCGCAAGGTGGTCGATGAATGGAAGAAGCTGGAGGAGAAGGATACCTTCTTCCGGGCCCTTTCGGCCTGGATGGGTTTTCGCCGGGTCACCCTGCCTTTCACGGTGGATGAGCGGCCAAACGGCAGGAGCAAGTGGGGTTTTGGAAAACTTGTCCGCCTGTCGGTCAGTGCCCTGACCGGCTTTTCCTCCCGCCCACTCATGCTGATCAGCAGCTTCGGCACCTTCTTTTTGCTCTTGTTTTTTATCCTGGCCATCCAGACCCTGATCCGCTATTTCCGCGGTCAGGCCGCCACGGGCTTCACCACCGTCATCTTGCTCCAGCTCCTGATCGGCAGCATCATCCTGATCAGCCTGGGCCTGATCGGCATCTACCTGGACCGGCTCTTCCGGGAAGTCAAGGGCCGGCCCCGCTATCTTGTGGCTGAGACCTTTGAAGAGAAAGGCCGGGATCTTGACTGACCGGGAGCTGGCTCTTTTCCTCCATGAGTCTTCACTTGCGGGCGGAGTCGATTTCCATCTGCATTCCAATTTTTCGGACGGTTATCAAAGCCCGGAGGAACTGGTGGCCGAGGTTTTTGAAAAAGAGCTTACGGCCTTTTCACTGACCGACCATGACAACATGGACGGAATCCCCCGGGCCCGCAAGGCCGTTTCCGGACGGGTCCTTTTCATCCCCGGCGTCGAGCTCTCCTCCCGTTTCGAAGACCAGGAGATCCATATCCTGGGCTATTTCACGGAGGATCAGCCGGCCGGCATGATGGAGTACCTGGAACTCCAGGTCCGGGAACGGGCGGAACGGAATCTGGCCATGATTCATAAACTCAATAACCTGGGCTACGCCATCCGGCCGGAAGACCTGGACTCCTACGGCAATAAAAAGACCCTGCCCGGCCGGGTTCACATGGCCCTCTGGCTGGTGGAACACGGGGGCCTTCATTCCATCGGGGAGGCCTTTGCCCGGCTTCTGAAGGAGGGGGCGCCGGCCTTTGTCTACCGCAAACGGCATCTGGCCGGGGAGACCATCCGCCTGATCCGGGAGTCGGGCGGGGTGGCCGTCATCGCCCATCCCCAGCAATACGGCTGGTGCGACTTGTCGGATCCCCAAACCCCCCGGCTCTTCCGGGAGCGGCTTTCCCGCTTGAAGGCGGCCGGCCTTTCCGGCATTGAGTGCTTCCACGGCCAGGCGACAGGGGAGGAGTCGGCCTTCATGCAGAAGCTGGCCCTGGAGGCCGGCCTCATCTGTACGGCCGGTTCCGACAGCCACGGAAGGGCTGAAACCCATACGGCCATGTACGACGGCCGGTCACTTTGAAAAAAATACCCTGTCCTGTGAAATTTAAATCTGTCATAATAACAAATGCAAATAGTTGGTTTTGGCGTTAAACTGAACATGCCGCCCTGCGGCCTGCCAAGAAAATTAATCCGGCAGGGGTATTGATCCGTTGCCGTGGAAATAAGCGAGGATGGTTATGATCATTTACAACAAGAAAACAATTGACGATATCGAAGTCAAGGGAAAGCGCGTTCTGCTGCGCGCCGAATTCAACGTCCCGCTGGACAAGTCGACCAATGAGATCACGGATGACCGCCGGATCCGGGCCGCCTTGCCCACCATCCGGTCCCTGTCGGACCGGGGAGCCCGTCTCATCATCGTCTCCCACTTGGGCCGGCCCAAAGGTTTCGACGACAAATTGTCGCTGAAGCCGGTGGCGGCCCGCCTGTCGGAGCTTTTGGGGAAAGCGGTAACCCTGGCCGCCGATGTCATCGGCG
>DUUZ01000013.1 GCA_012841255.1 Clostridiaceae bacterium | reverse complement strand
TCCGGAGATCCAGAAAATCGCAGAGGAAAGCTTCCAGAAGAAGGAACTCTTCTCGGCCAACTATGACGCCCTGCCCGACAGCCCCCAGATCCCCCAGGCCGGGATTACCATCGTCTCCAACCAGGAGGACAGCATGGGCCAGATCGTGGCCATGGTGGGCGGTTTCGGCGAGAAGACCAGCAACATGATCTTCAACCGGGCCACCCAGGCCTACCGGCAGCCCGGTTCTTCCATCAAGCCCATCCTGGTCTATGCACCGGCCATGGATACCGGTTTCATCACGGCGGCTTCGGTCCTGATCGACGAGGAGAAGCATCTGGATCCCAGGAATCCCGACCGGGCCTGGCCCCAGAACTCCGACCGCCGCTATGAGGGGCCCGTCACCATCCGGCACGCCCTTCGCCACTCCCTGAATACGACGGCAGTCGAAGTCTACACCGAGCTCCTCTCCCCTTCCATCGGGCTTTCCTATCTGAAGCGCATGGGGGTGGACCGGACCACGGAAACCCAGCCGGCCGGCGCCCTGGGAGCCTTCGGCAAGGGCATGACCACGGTCGAGATGGTAGGCGCCTATACCGCGCTTGCCAACCGGGGCATCTACACGGAACCCTATCTTTTCACCCGGGTCATCGACGCCGAGGGACGGGTTCTCCTGGAGCACAAGCCCAAGTTTGAGCAGGTCTTCTCCACGGAAACCGCGGATATTATGACCAATCTCCTGGTGGATACCATCCGCAACGCCCCCTGGATCGGCCCCTATTCCAGCATCGGCCAGCAGCCGGTCGCAGGCAAGACCGGAACCTCGGACGAGCGGATCGACCGCTGGTTCTGCGGCTATTCCCCCTACTACACAGCGGCCGTCTGGTACGGCTTTGACAACGCCAACGGCAGGCGGACCGAGATCAACCGGGCGGATACCCCCAGCCCCATCAAGATCTGGCGGGATATCTTCGCCCAGATTCACGAAGACCTGGAGATCCGTTCCTTCCCCATGTCGGACAAGGTGGTCTCCCGCAAGGTCTGTGCGGAATCCGGCATGCTGCCGACCGAGTTCTGCCCCAAAACCATTACCGAGTACTTTGATTCATCCAAGAGTCACTCCTATCCCCAGCTGCCCTGTTCCATTCATGCAGAGGAGCCGGAACCCGATCCGGATGACACTGTGGATCCTGTGCCCGATCCGGACGATCCGGACGAATCGGAGCCGGTCATCATCGTACCGGATGAAACTGAGCCCGAAGAACCTTGATCCTGAAACCCCGGGGCCCAAGCTCCGGGTTTTTTGCCGGCCTGCTTCTATGAGATAATCAAGAAAACACATGAAAGCAGGCGAGAATTCCATGTCCAATCTATTTTCCATTGAACGCTATCGGGAGGCGGCCGGCTGGCTCCTGGAGCGGACTTCAATCCGGCCCGAAGTTGCGGTCATCCTGGGCTCCTCCATGGGGTCCGTCGCTGACCGGATGACCGGTCAGGAGGCTTTTGACTATTCAGATATCCCCGGCTTTTTACTGGCCACCAATCCCTCCCATGCCGGCCAGCTCATCTTCGGCCGCCTGGGCGGCAAGGAGGCGGTCATCATGTCGGGCCGCTTTCACTTTTATGAGGGTTATTCCTATCCGGAGCTGTCAGTCCCGGTCCGTGTTCTCTCCCTCTTGGGCGTCAAGACCCTGATCGTGACCAATGCCGCGGGAGGGGTCAATCTGGACTACCAGGTCGGCGACATCATGGTCATGTCGGATCACATCAACCTGACCGGGGCCAGCCCCATGACAGGCCCCAATATCGGGGAGCTGGGGCCGCGTTTCTTTGACGTCACCCACCTGTACAACCCGAAACTCCGAAAACTGGCCCACGAGACCGCCGCACTCATGGACCCGCCCCTGAAACTTCAGGAAGGAGCCTATTACTTCTGCACGGGACCGCATTTTGAGACCCCGGCCGAGATCCGGGCCATCCGCATCCTGGGCGGCGACGCGGTCGGCATGTCCACGGTGACTGAAACCCTGACGGCCGCCCATACCGGGATAGAGGTTCTGGGCTTCTCCCTTATTACCAATATGGCAGCCGGCGTTCTGGACCAGCCCCTGTCGGATGAAGAAGTCGGACTGGTGGCCCGGGCCTCGGCCGGCCGCCTGGGCGCCCTGATTGAGGGCGTCATTGCAAGAAAGGACTAGACCATGCTTTTTCACGATATCGCCATCATCGGCCCCGAGGGCCAGACCCAAGAACACATGAGTGTCCGGGTCAAAGATCAGCTGATCGAATCGATAGAACCCGCAAGCCAGAGCCTGGAGGAGGTCCGGGTCCTGGACAAGGACG
>DUUZ01000102.1 GCA_012841255.1 Clostridiaceae bacterium | reverse complement strand
TCCTGGGCCCCATTGCCATTGCCGCCTATTCCTACATGGCCCTGGTGCCCATCATCCAGCCGCCCATCATGAAGGCCCTGACCACCCAGAAGGAACGGGAGACCAAGATGGAGCAGCTGCGTGAGGTCAGCCAGACGGAGAAGGTTCTCTTCCCCATCGTGGTCACCCTCTTTACGGTCATCCTGCTGCCGTCCGCAGCGGCCCTGATCGGCATGCTCATGCTGGGCAACCTCCTGAAAGAATCCAACCGGGTCCCCCTGCTGGTCAGTGCCATCCAGAACTCGCTCATGTACATCGTGTCCATCCTCCTGGGACTGACCGTGGGAGCCACTGCTTCGGCGGAATCCTTCCTGACTCCCCAGACCCTCATGATCGTGGGGCTGGGCCTGGCGGCCTTCTCCCTGGGTACGGCGGGCGGTGTTCTCCTGGGCAAGCTCATGTACATCCTGACCAAGGGCAAGGTCAACCCCCTGATCGGGGCGGCCGGCGTCTCCGCCGTGCCCATGGCTGCCCGTGTGGTTCAAAAGGAAGGCCAGAAGTACAATCCGTCCAACTTCCTGCTCATGCACGCCATGGGTCCGAATGTGGCCGGGGTCATCGGCTCGGCTGTGGCAGCCGGCCTGCTTCTGAGCTTCTTCGGTTAAGAAAAGAGGTTGTTTGTGACATTACTAGATTCTTTGGAACTGACGGTTGCAAGAGTCCACCAGGCCTATGAAGAGGGCAGCCTGACAGCTGAAAGCCTGACCCGGTCCTACCTGGAACGGATCACAGCCTACGACCAGGCAGGACCGGCCATCAACTCGGTCATTCTGGTTAATCCCCGGGCCCTGGAAGAGGCCCGGGAGCTGGACCGCCGCTACCGGGAAGAAGGAAAATTCACGGGCCCCCTCCACGGCATCCCCGTACTGTTGAAGGACAATGTCAACACGAAAGACATGGCGACGACGGCCGGTTCCAAATCCTTGGAGGGCTTTGTCCCTGATCAAGACGCCTTCATCACGAAAAAACTCCGGGCGGCAGGTGCCTTCATCATCGCCAAGACCAACCTGCATGAATTTGCCATCTGGGGGGAGACCATCAGTTCCATCCTGGGCCAGACCAAAAACCCCTATGACCTGACCCGGACCCCGGGCGGGTCCTCGGGCGGGACCGGAGCGGCTGTGGCCGCAAACTTCGGCATCATCGGGATCGGGACTGACACCATCAACTCCATCCGGAGCCCGGCCTCGGCCTGCTCCCTGGCCGGTATCCGGCCCACGGTGGGCCTGGTCAGCCGGGCCGGGGTCGTGCCCTACAGCATGACCCAGGATACGGCAGGACCCATCTGCCGGACCGTCGAGGACTGCGTCCGGACCCTGGAAGCCATCGCAGGCTACGACCCCCAGGACGACGAAACCGCCTGGTCGGCAGGCCGTATACCCGCCTCCTACATGGCTTCCCTGAAAGAAGAGGGCTTGCAGGGAAAACGAATCGGGATTCTTGAAAGTTTCTTCGGCAAGGAAGAAATCAATGAGCCGGTCAACCGGATCATGAAGGAGGCGCTGGACCGCTTCAAAGAAGGCGGAGCGGTCCTCGTTTCAATTACCGATGAGATTGATTCCGACGACATGATCAAAAATGTCTCGGTCCATCTGGACGACTTCAAGACCGATGTCGATACCTATCTGGAAAGCCTGGGACCCAAGGCTCCCGTCCACTCGGTGGAGGAGATCCTGGCCAGCGGCAAGTATCATCCGGGTATTGAGGACAATCTGAAGATTGCCCTGGGTCTCAGCCAGGGGACTCCCTCCTACAATGAAAAACGGATGAGACAGCTCCTCATGCGGACCCGGATCATGAAGATCATGGCCGACCATGACCTGGATGCCCTGGTCTATCCCCATCAGCAGCAGCTGGTCTGCAAGATCGGCGAGGGCCAGAAGCAACGGAACGGAGTCCTCTGCTCGGCCACGGGCTTTCCCTCCATCGCTGTCCCGGCAGGTTTTGCCCCCGATGAAAACGCCCCCCTGGGCGTGCCGGTGGGCCTGGAGATTATCGGGAGGCCCTTCAGCGAGCCGGCCCTGATTGAGATCGCCTATGCCTTCGAGCAAAAGACGAAAGTCAGGCAGGCCCCGCTTTCAACCCCGGCTCTCCAGTGATTGGAAGTAGTCTTTGAGGAAGTCTGCAAAGAGACGTTCATAGCGGCCCAGACCCCCGGGGTCCCGGACCGAGAGATTGATGAAGCGGCGGCAGGCCGGCTCCCGGATGGTGAGCAGATGGACCTGGCCGTCGCTTTCATTTTTAGGCCAGGTGAGGACGGGGATGAAGGCCACGCCCCGGCCGGCGTTGACATAGCGGGTCAGGGTGGTGGTATTGTCGGTTTCAAAGATGATCCGGGGCGAAAAACCCGCCTCTTGGCAGTAGTAGTCGGTGATCTGGCGCAGGCCGCGGGTCTTGGACAGGCTGACAAAGCCCATGCGGCTGACTTCTTTCAGATCGATCCAGTCCCGTTCCCCGAAGGGCCCGTCCTTGGGGACGGCCAGGCGGATTTCCTCGTCTGCCAGAACCGTGACCCGGAGGTCGTCCGGCCTTTCCCTGGAGGAGAAGAGCCGGAGGGGATAGTCGGGTGTTTCCCGGTGCAGGGCGTGGAAGATGGCGTCTTCATGGAGGGCCTGGAAGTTGGCGCAGATCTGGGGGAAGAGGTGTGAGGCCGCTTCCACCCCGATGGAGACGGTGGTATCGGTTTCTTCTTTGCGGGCAGCCATGGAAGATTCCAGCTGTCCGGTCAGGCGCAGGACCTGGCGGGCGTAATCATAGAGGATGCGGCCGTTGGCATTGACCATGATCCCGGTCCCGGTCCGGTCGAAAAGAGAGAGGCCGAATTCCTTTTCCAGGGCCCGGATGGCCCGGGTGGCGGCAGGCTGGGGCAGGCCCAGTTTCTCGCTTGCCCGTGTGACGCTTCCCGTTTCCACGGTTTCCAGGAATATTCGAAGTTGATGAAAAGTCATGGCTGCCCCCGATCTCCCGTTCAGAATACACTAAAGGCGGGCAGGATTCTTATGGTTAACCGTAATATTATATGGTTGACCAACAGCTGCTCTCCCATCATAATATCCCCATGAAAAGATTAAACAGAACAGCGGCAGACGTCCTCAGCATGCTGCGGGACCAGGAGGCCCCCCTGTCGGGGGAGGAGATGGCCGGGAGGCTCTCGCTTTCCAGGACGGCAATCTGGAAGGCGGTGGCCTCCCTTCGTCAGGAGGCTTTCGTCATCCAGGGGGTCCACAAGGCCGGCTATCTGCTGCAAGAAGAGAGTCCGGAACTTTCACCTGCCGGGATCGGAAGTGCCCTGTCATCCTTTTGGAAGGATCTGGATGTGATCACCTATGACCAGGTGACCTCCACCAACAGCCTGGCCAAGGAGCGGGCCGGGGAGGGGGGATCCTTCCTTCTTGCAGCCGGGGAGCAGACTTTGGGCCGGGGCCGGCGGGGCAGGGGCTTTTTTTCGCCGCCGGAAAGCGGCATCTATTTCAGCCTGGCCTTTCCCTGGAAACGGGAGGAGGCCCCGGTTCTTTTGACCACCATGGCGGCCGTAGCCGCCGCCCGGGTGCTGGACCGGACCTTCGGGAAAGAGGTGGCCATCAAGTGGGTCAATGACCTCTTTTTGGATGACCGCAAGATTGCCGGCATCCTGACCGAGGCTGTGACCGATCTGGAGACAGGATCTGCCGTCTTCATCGTCCTGGGACTGGGCATCAACATTCATCCCCCGGCGGAAGGCTTCCCCGATGGACTGAAAGGGATCGCAGGCTCCCTTCTGGATGACCAGGTCCCCTTCAGCCGCAATCTCCTGATCGCCCGGATCGTCAATGAACTGGGCAGGATCATGGAGGAGCTGCCGGCCCGGGACTACCTGGAGGAGTATAAAAGGCGCTGCTTCATTTTGGGCCGGGAGATCCTCCTGTCCACAGGCCAGCGGGTGACCGCCCGGGATATCTCGGATGAGGGCGCCCTGATTGCGGAAGGCGGGGAGGGGCTGATGGAACTCTCCTCGGGCGAGATCAGCCTGGTGGAATTCTGATGAAAACGGGTCGGCTTACCCGGGCGGCCCTCATGGCCGTCCTGACTCTTGCGGCCGGCTTCATTCGTATCCCGGCAGGTCCGGTCCCGGTTACTTTGCAGACCCTCTTCGTCTTCATGACCGGCCT
>DUUZ01000101.1 GCA_012841255.1 Clostridiaceae bacterium | reverse complement strand
TTTCATCGGTATTGAAATGGCTGAGAATCTGGTTGAGCGGGGCATTAAAGTGACCCTGGTAGAACTGGCCGATCAGATTATGCCTCCTTTTGACAAGGATATGACGGTCATCCTGGAAGACCACATGCGCAAAAAAGGAGTCCGCCTGATCCTGGGCAGCAAGATCGAAAGCATCTCCGATGACGGCCGTGAAGTAAGCCTGAGTGACGGATCGGTCCATCCTTCGGATCTGACTATCTTGAGCATCGGTGTCCGGCCCAACAATCAGCTGGCGCAAGGTGCCGGTCTGGAGCTGGGCCCCCGCGGCCACATCTCGGTCAACCAGGGCATGCAGACCAGCGATCCGGATATCTACGCGGTCGGCGATGTCGCGGAAGTGGATGAACCTATCCTGGGCGGCAAAACGGCGATTCCGCTGGCAGGACCTGCCAATCTTCAGGGACGTTTTGTGGGGGCCAATCTGCTGGCCGGAGAAATTGTTGAAGCCTATCGCGGTTCAATCGGTACCAGTGTCGCCAAGATCTTTGACATGACCGCTGCATCGGTCGGGCTGAACGAGAAGCAGCTGGACGCCCGCGGAATGGTCTACGGCAAAGACTATTTTTATACTCTGATCCATCCCATGAACCATGTGACCTATTATCCGGGGGCTCTTCCCATGGTGGTCAAGCTTTTCTTTGCAGCAGACGGCCGGGTTCTGGGCGCTCAGATCGTGGGCTATCAGGGGGTTGACAAGCGGATTGATGTCATCGCCTCTGCCATGCATTTCAAGGGCGGGGTCCGCGATCTGGCGGAGTTGGAGCTTGCCTATGCGCCGCCTTACGGAGCGGCCAAGGATCCTGTGAACTTTGCCGGCTTTGTGGCTGAAAACATCCTTTCCGGGCTGGCAGAACCTGTGACGATCAAGGAGTACGGGAATAATCCAGGCAAATACACTCTCCTGGATATCCGTGAACAAGAAGAAGTGGCAACGGGGACTTTGCCGGGGGCCATTCAGATTCCTTTGAGCCAGCTTCGTGCCCGGCTTGATGAACTTGATCCCGGCCTGACCTATCTTGCCTTTTGCGCCATCGGACTTCGCGGTTATGTGGCCGAACGGATCCTCAAGCAGAAAGGTTTCAAGGCCCACCATCTGATGGGCGGCCTGCGGACCTATACGGCCGTTTCCGCGGTTGTCTCCGAGGAGCCCGTGCGCAGGACCGCACCGGAAGGACTGATCCGGGAAGACGAGAGCGTGGATAACGGCAGGCTGCCGGCAGCACATATGCTGGATGTCTGCGGCATGAGCTGCCCCGGCCCTATTGTCGAAGTCGGCAAGAAGATCAGGGAGATCAAGGAGGGGGAAGTGGTCCAGATCCGGGCAACGGATCCCGGCTTCCTGAATGACATTGCAAGCTGGAGTGAGAATACGGGCAATACCCTGCTGGATCGCTCCGAGGAGGGAGGCTATTACACCGCCTTCGTACAAAAAGGCCGGCCTGCGTCCAGTGCGGGCTTTGCCGGACCTGAGGACCTGCCGGTCCGGACCCTGGATGTCAGCGGCATGAGCTGCCCGGGTCCCATTGTGGAAGTGGGGAAGTTCATCAGGGAGATGAAAGAAGGGGAGAAAGTCCGGGTGCTGGCAACCGACCCCGGTTTTGCCCGCGATATTGAAAGCTGGTGCCAGAACACAGGGCATAGCCTGCTTGAGACAGGGGAAGATGCGGGAGTCTATTCGGCCCTGATCCGGAAGGCCGGTTCCTTCCTCCCTGCAGCCGCTCCCGGTTTTGTATCCTCTGGAGACCCGGCAGGCAAGGACAAGACCATCATTGTGTTCTCGGGGGATTTCGACAAGGTCATGGCGGCCTTCATCATCGCACTGGGCGCTTCGGCCATGGGCGACAAGGTCCATATGTTCTTTACCTTCTGGGGCTTGAGTACCCTACGCAAGGATTTCAAGGTACCCTTGAAAAAATCTTTCATGGATAAGATGTTTACCGGGATGATCCCCCGGGGTACCCGGGGCATGGGCCTGTCCCAGATGAATATGATGGGCATGGCCCCCAAAATGATGCGCAAGGTCATGCGGGACAAGGGCATTTCATCCCTTGAGGAACTGGTCCGCGAGGCAGCAGAGAATCCCGACATTGAACTGACAGCCTGCCAGATGACCATGGACGTTATGGGCCTGAAGGCAGAGGAGCTGATGGACGGCGTCAAGATCGGCGGCGTGGCCTCCATGCTGAATGATGCTGATAAATCCCAGTTCACCTTATTCATCAGCTGATGATTGATAAGCTTAAATGAAGAGGGCAGCGGACCCGGGTCCGCT
>DUUZ01000100.1 GCA_012841255.1 Clostridiaceae bacterium | reverse complement strand
GACGCAGCGGGCTGCAAAGCGGCAGCCCGGCTTGGGGTTGATGGGCGAAGTGATTTCCCCCTTGAGGATGGTCCGCTTGCGGGTTTTGTGGAGGCTGGGTTCCGGAATGGCCGAAAGCAGTGCCTTGGTGTAAGGATGCAGAGTGTTCTCAAACAGGGCGTCCCCGTCGCATTTTTCCACCATGTGCCCCAGATACATGACCATGATGTCATCGGAAATATGTTTGACAACAGACATGTCGTGGGTGATGAACATGTAGGTGAAGCCGTGTTCATCCTGCAGATCCTGCATCAGGTTGAGGATCTGGGCCTGGATGGAGACGTCAAGGGCGCTGACCGGCTCATCGCAGACGATGAAATCGGGGTCAAGGGCCAGGGCCCGTGCAATCCCCACGCGCTGTCTGCGCCCCCCGTCCAGCTCATGCGGATAGGCGTTGGCGAAACGGCTGGCCAGTCCGACCGTTTCCATGAGACGGGCCACATGGCGCTGGCGGTCCAGCTTGTCCTTGTGCACCCGGTGGATGACCAGGGGCTCGGCGATAATCTGATACACCGTCTTGCGCGGATCGATGGAGGAAAAAGGATCCTGGAAGATCATCTGCATTTTCTTGAAGTGTTCCTGGCTGCTCTTGGTGTGCGTGATATCCACACCCTCCAGGAAGATCTGCCCGTCCGTCGGTTCCAGGAGCTTGATCATGACCCGGCCCAAGGTGGACTTTCCGCAGCCCGACTCCCCGACCACACCCAGGGTCATGCCCCGGCCGATCTCAAAACTGACATCGTCCACGGCATGCAGCATGCCATGGTTGGTCTTGAAGTACTTCTTCAGGTTCTTGACCGTAATAATCGTATTACTCACGCTAAATCCTCCCCGGCATCATGCTGGCCATAAAGATGGCAGCGGACCATGTGGCCGTTTCCAAGCCCGGTATCCTGGGGGTCCAGCTCTGTGCAGATGGGCATGCAGGAATCACAGCGGGGATGGAAGGGACAGCCCGCCGGCAGATTGGCGGGATCCGGCATCAGGCCCAGAATGGGCTTCAGGCGCTTGACCTTGGTGGATAAAGAGGGCAGCGAACTGAAGAGGCCCTTGGTATAGGGGTGTTTGGTGTCCTCGTAAATGTCCTCGATCCGGCCGCTTTCCACGATCCGGCCGGCATACATGATGGCCACCGACTGGCAGCTGTCTGCGACAACGCCCAGGTCATGGGTGATGATCAGCATGGAGGTGTGAAGCTCGCTTTGCAGCTGACTCATGAGCTCCAGGACCTGTGCCTGAATGGTCACGTCCAGGGCTGTGGTCGGCTCATCGGCAATAATCAGCTGGGGATTGCAGGCCAGGGCGATGGCAATGACCACGCGCTGCTTCATCCCCCCTGAAAACTGATGCGGATACTCATTCATGCGCTGGGCAGGAATGCCCACCATTTCCAGCACCTGGGCCGCCTTGCGGTTGGCGTCGGCCCGCGACAGCTTCTCATGGAGCCGGATCACCTCGGCAATCTGGTCCCCCATGGTCATGATGGGGTTGAGCGAGGTCATGGGATCCTGAAAGATCATGGAGATATCCTTGCCCCGGTGCCGGCGCATCTGGCCTTTATTGAGGCGCAGCAGATCCCTGCCCCCGAAAAGGATTTCCCCGCTGACAACACGTCCGGGCGGATCGGGCACCAGGCCCATGATCCCCAGAGCGGTCGTTGTCTTGCCGGCCCCCGTCTCCCCGACCAGGCCCAGCGTCTCTCCGCGGCGAAGCGAAAGCTGGACATTGTTCACGGCACGGACGATACCTTCCTCCGTGAAATAGTGAATGGAAAGGTCTTTTATTTCCAGTAATTTATCATCTGACACGGTCATACCCCCCTATTTCTTCAGCTTGGGATCAAGTGCATCACGCAGGCCGTCGCCGAACAGGTTGAGGGCCAGCACCGTCAGCATGATGGCCAGGCCGGGTGCGATTACCATGTAGGGATAGTCCCGCATGAAGCTTCTGGCGCTGGACAGCATGGCGCCCCATTCGGGAATGGGGGGCTGGACCCCCAGGCCCAGGAAGCTGAGCGAGGCGCACAGCAGGATGGCAGTCCCGATGCCCAATGTGGCCTGCACAATAATCGGCGCCAGGATATTGGGGAAAATATGACTGACAATAATACGTGCATGACTGGCCCCCAGGGACCGGCTGGCCTCCACGTATTCCTGGTCGCGGACCGTCATGGTGGCCGCCCGGACCACCCGGGCAAAATTGGGCACCGAACTGACGGCTATGGCCACCAGGGCACTGGTCAGACCCGGCTTGAAGGCCGAGGCGATGGCAATGGCCAAGACAATTCTGGGAATGCCGTTCAGGATGTCGTTTGCCCGCATGATCAGGTTGTCGGTCCGGCCCCCGAAGTAACCGGCAATGGCCCCCAGGATACAGCCGACAAGCGCGCCTGCGGTCAGGGAGATGAAGCCCACCCGCAGGGAGATCCGGGAACCGTGAATGACCCGGCTGAGGATATCCCGTCCGTACTCGTCGGTCCCCATCAGGTGTTCCCAGGAGGGTTTTTGCAGGACGGCATCATAATTCTGTTTATCGAAGGGATAGGGGGCGATCAGGTCCGCGAAGATGGCCACCAGGACAAGGAAAAGGAGCAGAATCAGACCAGCCAGGGCCAGTTTATTCTTCCTGAGACGCTTCCAGGTTTCCGCCAGCTGGCTGCGCCGGACATCGGTCATCATATCAAGTGTTGGAGTCTCTGTCATTGTGGCCATTTAAATGTCGCCTCCTTCCAGCGTGGTCGCTGCTGCCTCATCGGACGCTGCGGCGGCCGCCACCGCCAGTTTGGGTGCCTTCTTGCCCACCTTGCGGCTGTACTGCGAGCGGATGCGGGGATCGACAAAGGCATAGAGGATGTCAACGACCAGGTTGACGACACTTTGCAGAACCGCCAGAACCAGGACCGAGCCCTGAATCAGGGGGTAGTTTCTGGCCTTGATGGCATCGACCATGAGCTTGCCCAGGCCGGGAATGGCAAAGACCTGTTCGTTGACCACCGCGCCGCCCAGGCCTCCGGCAAATTGAATGCCGATAATGGTCAAAATGGGAATCATGGCGTTGAGAAGGGCGTGTCTGAACAGGACCACCCGCTCATACTGGCCCTTGGCCCGTGCGGTCCGCACATAATCCTGGCGGATGACCTCCAGCATGCTTGAGCGGGCCGTTCGTGTGATTGTCGCTATGGAAACAGCACTGATGCTGAGAATAGGCATGATGTAATAAATCGGTCCGTAAAGCCCGGAAGGCGGAAGCCAGCCCAGTTGGACCGAGAAGAGAAGGACCAGCAGAAGTGCCAGCCAGAAGCTGGGCATGGTGATACCCAGGAGGGCGAACACCCGGGTAATGCTGTCGATGAAGCTGTATTGCCGGACCGCCGACAGGATGCCGATGGGGATGCCGATCAATACAGCGAATATGGCTACAAGGAAGGCAACCCGGGCCGTGACCGGGAGCCGGGTGGCGATCTCATCCCAGACGGGCATCTTGGAAACATAGGACTTGCCCAGATCCCCCTTGAGAAGACCTTTCATATAGTTGAAATAGCGCTGGAAGAATCCGTCGTTAAGGCCCAGTTCTTCTCTGAGGGCATCAACCTGCTCCGGAGTTGCCAGGTCTCCCAGAAGCATCTCCGCGGGATCGCCGGGAGTAAAATACATCAAAACGAATATGATGAAACTGATTCCGATCAGGACCGGAATCATGGTCAGCAACCTCTTCGCTATATACCGCAGCATGTGGTCAGGCTCCTTTATCTGATTGAACGGCCGTCAGGCAGCCGCACGATCGGAATGGGAATGGGCATCCCGCCGGGATGCCCATTCCCGTCGTTTTAGGTCGCGTCAGTCAGGATCAGTTGCTGAACTGGATCTGCGCGAAATCGGGAATGCCGGTCGGCACAAAATCGAGGTTGGTGATGCTTGCGCTGGCACCGTATCCGTTGATCGGATAGGCCAGGGGCAGGAGGTAGAGTTTTTCCCAGAGGTAGTCCTGCAGTTCTTCATAGACGGGAATGCGCTCTTCCATGTCGTAGTAGCTGACG
>DUUZ01000099.1 GCA_012841255.1 Clostridiaceae bacterium | reverse complement strand
CGGGGCGGCGGTGGCTGATGGGGTTGAGGCCCGCCGGCAGATCCTCTTCCGGCGCCTTTTTCTCTTCAATCCGCTTCAGGGTTTCTTCCAGAGAGTCCCAGCCGCTTTCCGTATCCGGCTCTTCAAGGGCCTGGGTACTCTCCTCCCCGTCCGTCTTTCCGATGACCGGGAAAAGGGGGAAGTCCTCGTAATCTGAAAGCTCCTCATCGTAGTAGCTGCTGTCTTCATCCAGATCTCCCAGGGTCAGGACGGGGGCGATCCGGTTGGCACGGACCGTCCGGACAATAAGCCAGATGAGCGGGATCAGGAGGAGAAGGAGCAGGGCGCCGGCGGCGATCAGCCAGATGATGGGGATTGAATAGCCAAAGAGGTTGAGAGTCCCGCCGGAAGCCACAAGCTCGGTTTCCGAAGGCAGGGGCTCGGTCTCGGGCGGCTGACTTTCAACAGGCTCCGTTTCACTGGGTTGGTGCGGGGCTTCCGTATCATCTGCCAGAACGGTCCCTTCCACCGGGACCAGCCATAAATCCGCCCGAATCAGGGAATCCAGGGTGGCATCGTAGAAATAGAGGCCTTTTTCGCCCGTGTCGTTCATCCGCAGAGCCAGAAGGTAGAAGTTGGCGGGCAGCTCCCCGCCGGGGTTTTCCTCCCCCTTGAGATACTGATCAAAAAAGGCCTTGGAAACATAATGACCGGCCAGCGGTTTGTAGACAGGCACCTCGCTTCCCCAGATCCGGGCCGTCGCAGCTTCAAAGCCGGCGGGAATATCTTCTTCTGCCAGAACCGAGAAAACAAAATAGCGCGAAGACCATTCGGTCCTTAAATAGGGGTGGAAGACCTGGGTCTCTTCATCAAACAAGTAAAAACGTGAGCTGCCCGCTTCATCCGCAAGCCAGAACAGCGTGTGGGGAAGGGTCTCGGACCGGTAGCCCATCACCCGGCCGTCCTTCCAGCTGATCTCGGCCGCTTCGAAGGATTCGGGGATCTGACCGGCCGCAGGGGTGGTTTCGGGGATATTGAGATCCTTTCCCTCCAAATCCTGACCCAGGACACCTGCTGTCAGAAGGTCCGGCAGGCTTTCCTCCGGCTGGGAGGAAGGTGTCGTTTCCTGCGAAGGAGCGGTCGTGCTGGTGGACGAAGCGGAAGGAGTCCTGCTGGTTGTTGTCGTCCGGGTTGTGGTTGTGGTTCGGGGGGTTGTCGGAGTGGTCGTAGTCGGGGGTGCCGCGGCCTTCAGCTGCAAGCTGATTTTTGCCCCTGGCTCCAGATTGGCCTTGCCGTTGTCGGCCTCGGTGATAACGATCTCCCCTGAACCGGCTGCCAGAACTTCAAAGGTCACCCGCAGGGCATTGCTGACCTTCTTTTCATCTCCGGCCAAAAGGACCGTTCCGACCCGGAGTATATTTGCGGCCCCGGGATGCCCCGAGTTGACGGAACCGTTCAGGCCCGAGATATCCGCAACAGACTTGAATTTCAAAAGAGTATTGGGATAGCTGATGAAGAAGTCGCAGCTCTTGGTCATGATCTCGGGGAATCCCAGCGTCACCTGGATGGTCCCCCCCACCTGGCCTTCAGAAGGTCCTGTAATTCTGGCCCGGTCCGCCGCATGCACCGGGAGTCCCGGCCATGCCATGAATACAACCATTGTCAATGCGATCAGCACTGCTGCTCTTTTTATTTTCATGATCCGTCAATTGTCGCTTTCAAAGTATTTCGGCTCAGTTCTGCTTAATCGTCTGCCCCTTGTACATATGGTCGATCAGAACCGACAGGTCAATGGAGTTGACCTTGCCGTCCCGGCTGGCATCCAGGGCCGCGTTTTGCGCGGCAGTCCAGCTTTGGCCCTTGTACATGGAGTCGATGATGTAGGACAGGTCGATGGAATTGATCTTGCCGTCCCCGTTGGCATCGCCGTATATGACAAGCAGGAGGGTCCTCTCTGCTTTTTGCGCACCTTCATAGAATATCTCAATTTTGGAGCCTGTACCAAGGAGGGTGTCAGCGGTGGCCGCCGCTCCGGTGGAATCGCTTATTTTAGCCGTATAACCAGACGGGAGCGTCAGGGCGGACAGGATCTTCCCCGCCTTGTTGCGGCCTTCCGTCGGGCAGGCATTGATCAGGAAATCGCCCTTGATCAGGTAGCTGTCCCCGGCTCCTACGGCCGGTCCGGATGTCGTTGCCGGAGTTGTCGTGCTTGTGCTTGTGCTTGTAGCCGGGGGTGCTGTGGTCGGCGTGGTCGTACCCCCTCCCGGCCGGGTGACCGTCAGAGTGTAGACCCGCTTCAGGCCGTTTTCGGAGATGGTCTCAACGGCGATGGTATTAACCCCTGTGTTCAGGGACACGGTCCCTGCATTCTTAATGGTGGCCTTGGGATGGAAGGCCTGGGCCGTGATTGTCAGCTTGTCGGTTCCGGCAGGAACCGTCAGGGAATAGGCATATTTTTCCGCATTGAAAGCCGGGCTCAGGGTGCCCGCAGAAACTGTCAGGGATTGGAGCCAGTTGTTGCGGCTCAGGTTATCGCTGGGGTAGGGATAGGCCGACTGGGGCATGCTGGCCATGACCGGGATCCGGAAGACGAAGGGAGCATCGAGAACTCCTTCATTCTTGTACATGTTGTAGACCCGGGAGGCCTCAATGGTGGGGGCATAGACATTCCCCATATACTGGTGCCAGTAGGTTCCGTAGGTGGCCCCGTCGATATTGAATTTTTGCAGGTAGGAGGTGTCCTGGCCGGGGATGATATAGCCTTCGCCGATCCAGAAGGCCCCTCCGACAATGGCCCGCCAGGGGCTGTCCCAGGGCAGGAGATACTTGGTCTTCTCATTTTGGGTGGGGCCGCTTCCCGTACTTCCATAACGGGCATAGCGGAGGCCGTTCAGGATGGGTGAACTGCCGGCCGTTGCCCCGATGTTGTAGAAGTTGTAGTAGCCCTCATAACCCGAGACGGTTCCTGAAACGGAGTCTGAACCGTTCTTCCCCACCTCGGTCAGAGAGCGCTGGACCAGGAAGAAGGGGTTGACCCCGGTCCGCTCGGCGGCGTCCATGAAGATCTCAGCATAGGTCATGGTTCTGCTGGTTCCGGAAAGATCCGTGAAGGTCACGGTTTTCCCGGCCATGAAAGAGCCTGCGATAGCGGCTTCCACGACCTCGATCTTGTGGACTTCCGGATGGTAGGTCAGTTTTTCGAACTGGAAAATCTGCTGTTCATTCAGGAAATTCCGGGGATCCAGGGAATAGCCGACAATGTCCCGGCTGGCGCCGATCCAGCCGCCGGCATCGTAAACCTTCCAGGTATCAGTGGCATAGATGTAGTTGGGGGCATCGTAGGAGCGGTGGCTGAGCACAGCGCTCTTGGTCACCAGGTTGTAGCCCGGGGTCATCTCCTTGTCCAGGGCCTTGGTGAAGGCCAAAGGCTGCCAGCCCGTGTTTTTGGTGTCCTCATCCACCACATGGAAGGCCGTAAAGACCCAGCTGGGATGGGCGGCGTGGAGCTGGCGAAGTGCCGGCTTGTAGGAGGCGGGAAAGCCCTGGCTGTCCAGGTAGCCTTCAAAATCCTGGTCAGGGTCGACAGGGTCGGGGTTGATGGGGATGGTGGACAAGGTGACCAGACTGGCATGGACATAGCCGTAGCGGTTGCGCATGACATCCCGCACGTAGTACCAGTCGGTCGAGCCGCCGGAGGCGTCGCCCTTGACTTTGACAAATACCTCAACCTGGGTCCCCTGGGCCAGGTAGGCGATGAAGGTGGATGAATTGATCCGGGGCTGGGTCCGAAGGGCACTTCCGCCCGCCGAATTGGTGTAGCCGATCTTGTTGATGGTTTCTCCCTCGGGGAGCGTGACAGCCATGGCCCGGCCGGAGGGGAAGCTTACGGAAAGGACCAGCAGCAGGGTCAATAGAAGGGCAAGGCAAAGACGAACCGGGGTCATCTCCAAGAGCTTCCGTCTTGCCGCTTTTTGTTCTCTGCCTAACCTGTTCACTTCCGTTCCCCAAAATGAGCACACTCTTCTGATCTTAAAGAAGAGTGTCACGTAAGGTCATCATAGCCTCCACCCGGATCTTATTCTATATCCGGCCTACAAAATTCAGACATCTGTAGCCTGATTGTCATCAAACTGACCTATTGTCACAATCCGGATCCTTGAAATTAAAGTCGAAATTGATCTCGTCCAGGGACTTGGCATAGGCCGGGAGGGCGTTCTGCATAAACCAGCGGACCTCCGGCAGATCGAAGGCCTTCAGGCGGTCTTCAATTTCAAGCTTGGCCCGGTCAAATTCCCGGTTTCCCACCTTCTGCTCGTCCACACACTTGATGTAGGCCGAAAAGCAATCGGCCGCCTTGACCAGTTCCAGGGCTTCTTTGGTCTCCGGATCTTCCCGGTCCGGCAGGAGCCAGGCCTGGTAGCGGCAGGACAGCTCTTGCGGGAGCATGGCCAGGAGGGTCCGGGAGGCGCCTTCCTCAATCTCCTTATAGGTCTTCTCCATGGGGGCATTGTGGTATTTGACAGGCTTGGGCATATCCCCCGTGATGATCTCGGGCAGGTCGTGGTAGAGGGCCATGACGACCACCTTCTCGGGATCGGGACAGATCCGCCCCCCGGCAAAATACTCTTTGCGGACCAGGGCCAGAAGATGGGCGATGACCGCCACATCGTGCGAGTGCTCCTGGATATTTTCAATTTCAGTATTGCGCATCAGGCCCCAGCGGTTGATGTAGCGCATACGGTGGATCATGGCAAAGAAATTGGTCTTCATCCCCGCCTCCTAAATACCGAATATGGTCCGGAACATCCGGCCTGCAAAAGGATCCGTCATCCCGGCGATGTAGTCGGTGACGATCCGCTCGGGGGCTGCCTCCGGTTCCGGGTGCCGGGCCCGGTAGTCGGCAAAGGCCAGGGCCGGAGCCGACCGGTCGACTGCGGCACCCCGGGCCAGGGGCAGGTAGTATTCGAAAAGCCCCTCCAGCATATTGCCCACCTGAGCTTCATAGCGCATGACCTGGGGGGCGGTATAGATCCGCTCATAATTGAGTCCGATCAATTCCTTGAGGGCCTCCCCTTTTTCCCGGCTCATGATGATGGCATTCTGACCCAGGCTGCTTGCGATGACATCCTTGACCAGGACATCGACAATCTGGCTGTTGTTGTGGCCCAGGATATTCCTCAGTTCAAAGGGCACGTCATCAAAGGAAAGGAGGCCGCTCCGGGTCGCATCCTCGATATCCCGGCCGACATAGGCGATCCGGTCCGTGATCCGGACCACGCAGCCTTCCAGGGTGGCCGGTGGATCGTGGCGGAGGGATCCGGGGATCAGGTCCTCCTCTTTTTTGGCAGCCAGGGGTTCCAGGACAAACTCGTCGTAACGCTCCCCGCAGTGGGAGGCGATGCCGTCCCGGACTTCAAAGGTCAGGTTCAAACCATAGCGTCCCTTATGCTCGGACAGGATGTCGACGACCCGGAGTCCATGCCGTTCGTGGCTGAAACCCTGGTTGTTGCCCAGGGATCGGATCAGGCGGTCCAGGGCCGCCTCCCCGGCATGCCCGAAGGGGGCATGTCCCAGATCATGGCCCAGGGCGATGGCCCGGATCAGATCGGTATTGAGCCCCAGGGCCCGGCCGATGGCCTCGGCCAGATAGCTGACATAGAGGACATGTTCCATGCGGGTACAGACATGATCATTTTGCGGATCGAAAAAGACCTGGGTTTTATGGCGGAGCCGGCGGAAAGGCAGGGAGTAGAGAATCCTGCCCATATCGCGCTCGTAAACGGTGCGCACATCGCACTCTTCCTCTTCCCTGATCCTGCCCCGGCTTTCGGAGGCCTTGGAGGCAAAGGGCGACAGGAGATCGTTTTCCAGGCGTTCCTTTTGCTCCCGGACAGTCGGTGTCAGACTGGCGGCTCGGTCTTCAGACATCTTCTCGTCCTCCCTTATTCTTCAAGTGAGAGGGCGGACTGACTGGCCATGAAGCGTTTGACCATCTTTTCAAAGCGGATGGTCAGGATGGCGTCATCGCCCGCCCGGGTGATGTTTTCAATGACCCCGGGCCCGAATGAGACGTGCTGGACCCCAAGCCCCACCGACAGTTTGTCGGGATCCAGGCTGCTGCCTTCTTTTTTGGGCGCAGGTTTGGCAGGTCTTCGGGTGACAGCCTGGTAGGCCGGCTCCCGGCCGGTTTCCTCCGGACGTGTCCGGCCGAAAAGGGGTCTTTCCGGCACTTCGTCCGGCCGGCTCCGGAAATTCTCGAAGGCGGGCCGGTAGGGGGTCACTCCGAATTGTCCGGTCTTTTCCGTCAGATCCTCGGGGATGGCCTCCACAAAACGGGACAGGGGATTGTACTGGGTCTGGCCGAACAAAAGCCTGGAAACAGCTGATGTGATCAGAAGTTCGCGTCTTGCCCGGGTCACGGCGACATAGGCCAGCCGCCTCTCCTCCTCGATCCCGTCCGCCTCCTCCTGGGCCCGGATGCTGGGAAAGATATCTTCTTCGGCACCCACAATGAAGACCGTATCAAATTCGAGGCCCTTGGCATTATGGATGGTCATGAGGCTGACCGGCGGGATTTGGCCTTCCTTATCCTGGTCGCTGTAGAGAGCGGCCCGTTCGAGGAAGAGCCGCAGGAGTCCGGCCGTCGACCGGTCGGCCAGATGCTGGTCCAGCTCCTCGTCCTCCCCGCCAAATTCCCACATGTCGTCCAGGGATTCATACTGCAGCCTGCGTTCGAAATCGATGGCGTCCGAGATCAGTTCGATCAGGTTTTCAAGCCGGGTTTCAGCTTCCTCGTCTCCCCGGGCCTTCATCTCCTCGTAGTAGGCAATAAGGCCGGAATCCTCCTCCACCATCTTGACCAGTTCGGCAAAGGAAAGATCCCCCCGGGCTACCTGGGCCCTGAACTGATCGATCATGCGGACAAAGAGGGTGAGACGGCCGGCAGACCGGCCCAGATCCTGGGCATCTGCCCTGCGGGCGGCCTCAAAGAACGAGGTCCCCTCCCGGCCGGCAAGCTCGGCCAGTCTTTCCAAAGTGACATTGCCGATGCCCCGCCGGGGCTGGTTGATGACCCGCCGGAAGGCAATGTCATCGTCAGTGGACTGGATCAGGGCCAGATAGGCCGTGACATCCTTGACCTCGGCCCGGTCATAAAAGCGGGTTCCCCCGTAGATCCGGTAATCGATGCCCAGTTCCCGGAGCGCGAACTCCAGGTTTCTTGACAGGGCGTTCATCCGGTAAAGGACCGCGATATCCAGGGCATCCCCCTCTTCAGCCTTCTGGAAGCGCCTTTGGATCTCACGGGCCACATAACGGGCCTCTTCTGTATGGTCGGCCGCCCGGTAGATCTGGATGGGTACGCCCTCGTCCAGGGCAGTCCAAAGGGTCTTGCTCTTCCTGCCCCGGTTGTCCTGGATAATATGGTTGGCCGCGGACAGGATGGTCTTGGTGGACCGGTAATTCTGCTCCAGCCGGACCACATGGCAGTCGGGAAAATCTTTCTCGAAGTCCAGGATGTTGCGGATGGTAGCTCCCCGGAAAGAATAGATGGACTGGTCATCGTCTCCCACGACGCAAAGATTCTTGTGGCGGGAGGACAGGAGGTGAATCAGTTCGTACTGGACCTTGTTGGTGTCCTGGTACTCATCGACCAGAATATACTGGAAACGGTCCCGGTAATGGTCAAGCACCTCCGGATGTTCCCGGAAGAGGCGCAGGGTCCCGGTCAGGATATCATCAAAGTCCATGCCGTTCTTGTCCAGGAGCGACCGCTGGTAGGCCCGGAAGATCTCGGACCACTGGCGGCCGAAAATGCCGTAGGGGGACGACGCATCCACCTCTTCGGGAGACAGGTCATTGTTCTTGAAAAAGCTGATCCGTTTCAGGGCATCCTGGGGCGACAAAAGCCGTTCCCCGATGTTCAGGGACTTCAGGACTTCGGCCATGACCCTTTTCTGGTCGTAGCTGTCGAAGATGGCAAAGCCCGGCCGGTAGCCCAGAAGCTCCCCGTGCCGGCGTAAAATCCGCAGCATCATGGAGTGGAAGGTCCCGATCCAGCTGGCCCGGCTCTGGGCTCCGATCAGCTCCTCGACCCGGTCCTTCATCTCGGCCGCAGCCTTGTTGGTAAAGGTAATGGCCAGTATCCGGCCGGGGTGGACTCCCCGCTCCCGGATCAGCCAGGCCACCCGTCGGGTGACCACCCGGGTTTTGCCGGAACCTGCGCCCGCCAAGATCAAAAGCGGGCCCTCCGTCGTCTGGACGGCCCGCTTCTGTTCAGGGTTAAGATGCTTCAGCAACTGCTCGTTGGGGCTTTTCTGATCGCTTTCTTTCAATGTTTCTTCTTTGTTTCCGATATTTTTTGTCAACTTTCGTACTCCGGCTCCAAGAGTCCGTAATCCCCGTCATGCCGCTTGTAGACGGCACAAACCCGCCCGGTCTCGGCCGACAGGAAAAGGAGGAAGGAGTGGCCCAGCAATTCCATCTGCAAGATGGCCTCGTCTGCCGTCATCTCATCGATATCAAAGGCTTTTCTGCGGATGATGCGGAATTCGCTGTCATCGTGCGGTGCTTCGCCTTCGGCCTCCTCAAAATCGAAGTAGGCTTCCATGTATGAATAATCTTTAATGCGCTTCTTCATCCGCGCTTTATTTTTTCTAATCTGGCCTTCCATATTGTTGATGGCCTGCTCGACTGCCGTCATGGCTTCGGCTGCCACCGCTTCTGAACGGAAGTAGAGGGATTGGATCTTGAACGTTACTTCGGCGCGTACCGACTGGCCCTCCGGCTGAATTTTGACTTCCCCTCTCGCACTCTCGTCAAAAAAACGTTCGAACTTTGAAATTTTCTGCTCAATTGCTTTCCTGAGCGTGTCGTTGACACGCATATCCAGACCAAGGATATCAACCTTCATAATGGTGCTCCTTTCGCTCATTCCCAGGTAAAAAGCCCCGGAATGACGTGTTTTGTTTATTATACAGGATGAGCCGGAACTGTGAGACAATACATGTAACGAAAAACGACAATCATGGTGGCCATATGAAAAAGAAAATTACACACTTAAGCTGGCGATCTGTCCTTATTGCGATCCCCGGATCCATCCTGATCACCGCCTCCTCAACCTATGTGGCACTGCGCGCCAGCGCCCTTCCCTGGCCGACCATCTTCGTCGCCGTCCTGTCTTTTGCCCTCATGCGCCTGTTCGGCCGGAGTGATGTCAATGAAATCAATGTGGCGGCGACCGGCATGTCCGCCGGCGCCATGGTGGCGGGCGGCCTGGTTTTCACCCTGCCCGGCCTCTTTATCTCAGGGATCTGGGAGGTGGGCGACAAGAGCCAGACCACGGCACTCACCTTCATCAAAAGCCGTTTCCCCGCAGTTCTTCTTATTGCACTGGCAGGCGTTATTTTGGGAACCGCCCTTTGCTGGTTCTTCCGCAAACGCAACATTGAACAGATGGAACTCCCCTACCCTATCGGCAAGGCGGCAGCCTCCACCCTGGAGGCCGGTAAAACCGGCGGTTCGCAGGCGCTGACCCTCCTGGTCACCCTGCTTCTTGCGGCCGTCCTGACCCTCATGCGGGATCAGTTCAATGTCTTCCCCTCCCTGGTCAGCTTCAGCATCCTGGCTGTACCCATCAGCTTTTCCATGTCGCCCATGGCCATCGGCATCGGCGGCCTGATCGGTTTTTCATCCACCCTTTACTGGCTTTTGGGTGCCGCCATCACAACCGCGGTCCGTTTCATCTTTCTTGAAACCTCCATCCTCAACTCCATCCCCAATATTGCGGACAAGCTGTCAGAGTGGAATCTGACGGTGGCCATCGCCCTCATGGTGGGGGCCGGAGCCGGCACTTTGCTGAGTTTCCTT
>DUUZ01000098.1 GCA_012841255.1 Clostridiaceae bacterium | reverse complement strand
ATATCCTCATCGGTCGGATCCCTTTTCAATTCATCGCGGATCCTGTCCCGGTCCACAACCACCTTGGCCGTGATGATGACGTCGCCCCCGCTTCCTGCAAAGCCGAAGACCAGGGCATCCCGGACCAGATCATGCCGGTAGAGCAGGGCCTCGATCTCCTCGGGGAAAACCTTCTTCCCGCTCGGAAGGACGATCATGGATTTCCTGCGGCCGGTGATGACCAGGCTCCCCTTGCGGGTGAAGCGGCCGATATCCGCAGTATGAAGCCAGCCGTCCTGGTCGATGGTTTCCGCAGTGGCCTCCGGGTCATCCAGATAACCCTTCATGACGATGGGCGACCGGACCAGGATTTCACCCTCGCCCCTGCCGCCGTTGTCGATGGCCACCTCGACCCCGGACAGGGGGTGGCCGACGGTGGCAAATTCGTTGACACAGGTGTT
The DNA here is from genome assembly GCA_012841255.1 of Clostridiaceae bacterium. Taxonomy (GTDB): domain Bacteria; phylum Bacillota; class Clostridia; order Saccharofermentanales; family DTU023; genus UBA4923. The sequence continues at coordinate 9,574 of DUUZ01000098.1, read as the reverse complement.
GCCGCCGCTGACGACAGGCGAAGCCTCCGTCAGGCCGTAGCCGGAAAGGACCTCAATCCCGATGGCCCGGAAAAACTTCAGTGTTTCAAGTTCAACGGGGGCCGCCCCGCAGATGATAAACTGCAGATTGCCGCCCAGTTTGGAAAGGACATCTTTCATCAATTTCCGACGGATATCGATTCCCAGTTTGAAGAGGAAGCTGGAAAGAGCAAGTCCCATCCTCAGTTTTTTTGCCTGACCGGTCCGAGCCGCCTCGCTCATGACCCGCTTGTAGACGGCGTCCAGAACTGCCGGAACAACAACCGTCAGGTGCACCTGGTGTTCTTCCAGGTTCTTGCCGATATAGCGGAGGCCGTCAAAGACGTGGATGGATCCGCCCATGGCCAGCACCGTCAGGAAACCGCAGGTATTCTCGAAAGCGTGATGAAGAGGCAGTATGGACAGGGTTTTCAGCGGATCGGGAAATCTGACCGATCCCAGAAGAGCCCGGACATCGGCTGTGATCGACTGGTCCGTGAGAATGGCCGCCTTGGAGGTTGCGCTCGTGCCTGAAGTAAAAAGAATAGCCGCATCTTCACCTTGGGCGGAAGGCTCCAACAGGGCAGGTTCCCCTTCTGCCAGAGGGAAAGCCTCGAAGACCTGGTCCAGAATGAAGAGCTTGTCATCGTCTTCCATCTCCGTCCGGACCGCTTCCATGGTCTCTTCAGTGGCAACCCCCCGGTCCATCAGGACGCGGTAGGAAAGAGAGGGCAGTTTTTTCTGCATCTCCCTGACGTGGCTGTGCCACTCGGCATCGTAGATGAACATGACCGATTTACTGCGATCGAGGACAGGAAAAAGCTCCTCGGCCTTGAGGAGACGGTCGATGGGGACAATGACCCCGAAACCGGAGGCAACGGCCAGCCAGGTCACCATCCAGGGATAGCTGTTATCGCCGATCAGGGCGATCCTGCTGCCCTTGGGCAGCCGCTCCGCCAGCCATGCCTGCATGCGCGCCACATCCCGGGCAAGATCCGTGTAATTCTTGGCCTGGATCTCCTCGTCACGGGGTTTGACCCGCCAGCGCACCGCCTCCCGCTGCGGGAATTTTCGGTAGCTGTGAAGGATAAGATCCCGCAAAGAATGGATGGGAGGAACCTCATACCAGGTTTTTCCCGTTATGATCTGAAGTTTTCCGGTGCGGTCGTTTGAATCTGAAAAGTCATTATGATCCATGGCAGGTTTTCCTTATTAAGTATTGGGGAAGAGCTGGCCGTTGAGCATCACATGGGACACCGTAATGGCCGCAATGAGGATGAGCGCGACAAAGGCGATCAGGACACCGGCGACCCCCAGGGCCCGGCCGTCCCGTTCACGGCTCCCGGACAGATAGGCGCCGATAGGGGAGAAAATGGCCCCCAAGAGTGCAAAAAGTGCCCCGGCACTTCCCAGTGCGATGGACGCATAGTAGTGGTAATTCAAGAGGGCCTGGTTTGCACCTTCATAAAGAAGATAGCTCGTGAATGCATCTTTATACATTGGAACCAGAAAAAGAGCCAGCAAGGCTGACGTAAATCCGAAGCCGGTAATCCCCGGAATCCCTTTCTTGACTTTCCTTGGTTTTTCATAAGCGGGCGGGGCAGGATAAGGAATCGTCTGCGGCTGGTATTGTACCGGCGGGGCTTCATGCGGGATCTGCGGCTCGGGCAGTTCATGCTCCAAAAGCGGAGAGACCTGATCCATTGTATGAATTGATTCGTTCATGACTTGCTCCTTTTCATATGCGGCAATCGCATTCTTATGCGCGTATTATCTCACAGAACGCGTCCTTCCGCGCCAAAGTAACACAGGACAATGAACTGACTCCGAAACCAGGATGTCACTTTCATGTCAAAGGGGCTTGGAATCCGAGTAAAAACCGAATATTTCGTCAAAGAGCCGGTTGACCTCCCTTTGACTTTCCGATACCAGCTGCTCATAGCGGTTCAGAAGGTCCCGTCCTGCCTCAGTCAGGCTGCTGCCCCCGCCTTCCAGTCCGCCGGGCCGCCTCTCGATGACCTGGATTCCCAGTTCTTCCTCCATGCTGTTCAGAAGCTGCCAGCCCTTGCTGTAGGAAAGCTTCATCCGGGTGCAGGCCGTCCGGACCGACCGCGTCTCGTCGATCAGGCGGAGAAGCGTGGCAGGGCCGGGGCCGAAAAAGAAGCCGTCGCGGCCCAGGGTCAGCTTGAGCCGGGGCCGCATAGGAAGGCGGCTGCCCTTGGGGTTTACGCCGGCAGCAGGCAGGACGCCCGTGTCGTCGACAGGAATCCTGGCCAGAGAGTCTGCCGCATGGACCAGGTCGGCTAGGGTTTTCCCCCCGGGAGCTTCGGCCAGGGCGGCAATGGCCCGGCGTTGAAAAATAAGGGGAAGACCTTCCCGGTCCTCATAGACCGGCAGGGCCGCCGCAGAGTCTGCATTCAACAGGGCTGCAAGGGTATCATTCTTGACAAAGGGAATCTGGGGGACGGCCAGCCAGATCTTTTCACAGGCGGCACAGGTCCGTTCGGCATAGGTCAGACCGAAAAGGGCATCCTCATAGAGATTGCCCGCCTGCCAGCCCGGCCGATGCAGGGAGACGACGCTCATCTTGGCCAGATGCCTTTCCAGCTCATCATTGTCATAGCCGGTCACCACGATGATAGGGGCCGTCCCCATGTGCTGGAAACGGACAATGACCTGTTCGATGAAGGTCATCTGCCCGGCTTTCTGTAAAGCCGGGAGAATCTTCCTGCCTCCTGCCTCCGAAGGCTGGGAAGCGACAATAACAGCGGCACCGCGCACCGCACGGCCCGAGACGGATTCCGGTTCAGTGCGCGGCATGCCTGTTAATTCCTATTTCTTTTTCCGATAGAAGGTGTCTTCCATCGGCAGGCGGGTTCTCATCTTCCCGTCCAGTCTGTAGTAGGCGTGGGCCACGGAGGGGGCAATGGGCACACAAGCCAGTTCGCCGACCCCGCGGGCGCCGTAGGCATGATCAACATAGCCCGGCCCCTTGACGATATGAGTCTCGATTTCCGGCACCTGCCGGGCCCGGAAAAGGCCGTAGGTCCCCAGCTTGAACTTGGGAACGCCGCCCGGGTTGACGAAATCCTCGGTCAGGGCATAGCCCAGACCCATGACGCAGCCGCCCTCAATCTGACCTTCCACGGCCGTGATGTTGATGGGGGTCCCGATGTCGTAGGCTCCGACCATCTTCTGCAGTTCACCCTTCTCGTCGATCAGGGTCACCTCACAGCCGTAGCTGTAGCCGATATGGCTGACCGGGTGTTCCTTGTCCGAACCCAGGGGGTCGGTGGGCGGTCCGAATTCGCCGTAAAATTCCATACCTTCCAGCTTGGACAGATCTCCCCCGGCCGCTTCAATAGCTTTTTTCAGATCATTGGCCGCCTGCCGGGTCGCCTCGCCCGTGAAGAGGGTCTGGCGGGAAGCCGTACTGGTCCCCGCATCCGGCGTCCGGTCGGTTGAAGGCAGTTCGAAGACCGTTGAGTTCACGTTGCAGTCCAGGGCTGAGCACACGATGGAGGTCACCATCTGGGCAATTCCCTGGCCGGAGCAGGCCGCTGAAGTCCGGATATGGATCTTGCCCTTTTCGACCGACAGGATGCAGCGGCCGAAGTCCGGCACGCCGACTCCCAGTCCGCTGTTCTTGAAACCGCAGGCCAGTCCGGCATGGGGGCTTGAATCGTAGGCTTCCTTGACGGCCTCCAGGCACTCAGCCAGGCCGCAGCTGGGATCGACAATCTGTCCGTTGGGGAGGACATCGCCCGGACGGACCACGTTCAGGTAACGGAAGTTCCAGGGATCCATGCCCACCTTCTCAGCCAGGAGGTTGAGATTGCATTCCATGGCGTAGGTGCTTTGGGTCACCCCGAAACCCCGGAAGGCCCCGGATACCACATTGTTGGTGTAGACAGCCTTGCCCGTGATGTCAATATTCTGGAAATTGTAGGGGCCGGCCGCATGCGTGCAGGCCCGCTGGGTCACAGGGCCGCCCAGGGAGGCGTAGGCTCCGGTATCCGACACGATCTCGGCGATCAGGCCTGTCACCCGGCCCTTCTCGTCACAGGAAGTCGTCATCTTCATGGTCATGGGATGGCGTTTGGTGTGGACAATGGTGCTCTCATAACGGGACAGTTTGACATTAACCCGCAATCCGGTCTTCCAGGCCAGGAGGGCCGCATGATGCTGGACGCTCATGTCTTCGCGGCCGCCGAAGGCGCCTCCGACCAGGGCAGACTGAATATGGATCTTTTCCGGCTCCATTTTCAGCATGGTTGAGATTTCCCGCTGTTCGTCATAGATGGACTGAGAGGCGGTAATCAGGTTGACGCCGCCGTCATCCGCTGGCCAGGCAATAGCACACTCGGTCTCCAGGAAGGCGTGTTCCTCCCAGGAAACATGATAGGTTTCCGTCACGACATGGGCGGCCTCGGCGATGGCCTTACGGGCATCTCCGCGGATCAGGCGTTCACTGGACAGTAGATTGCCCCCCTCATGGATCTTGGGGGCGCCTTCCTTGAGAGCTTCAAAGGGGTCCAGGACAGGTTCCAGTTCCGTGTAATCCACTTCGATCAGGTCCAGGATCTCGGGCAGGCTGTCCCGCTTTCGGGAAGCCGCAAGTGCCACTGCGTCCCCGATGAAACGGGTGATCTCCCCCTCGGGAATCATGACGTCCCAATCATGGATCAGATGGCCGATCTTGTTGTTGGGGACATCTGCAGCGGTCAGGACCGTGATGCAGTCAGGATGTTCCAGGGCCTTGGAAATATCGATTTTATTGACCCGGGCCCGGGGATACTTGGTGCGGAGCGCACTGCCGTAGACCATGTCGTCAAAGCGGTAGTCGTCGGGGAACTTGCCGGTTCCCAGGACCTTCTCCATGACGTCCACCCGGTGAGAGCGGTCGCCGACCCGGGGCAGGTAATTCGCTTCGGGGATGGGATCGCCGGTCCTGAGAAAACGGGCTGCCATCTCGATGGCGTCGATAATCTTCTTGTAGCCGGTACAGCGGCAGAGGTTGCCGGTGATGGCCTTGGTGATATCATCCCGGCTGGGATCGGGGTTCTTATCCAAAAGCACCTTGGCAGCAATGACCATACCCGGTGTGCAGTATCCGCACTGGACGGCACCTGCCTCGGCGAAACTGTATACGTAGACTTCCTTCTCACGGGGGGACAGGCCTTCTACGGTAATGATCTCGGCACCGTCGAACTTGGAGACCTTCATGATACAGGCCTTGACCAGTTTGCCATCCACCCAGATGGAGCAGGTCCCGCAGGTCCCCTCGCTGCAGCCGTCCTTGACCGAAGTCAGCCCCAGATCTTCCCGGAGCAGATCGATCAGTCTTTTATCCTCCTCTACGATCACTGTCTGTTGGTTGATCGTTAACGTCCATGCCATGTTCGCGTCCTCCTTGGATGCCTGAATCAGTCTCCTGTAATCTATTTTAGCGGATATCCATGAAAGGCAGGTCCCGCTTCAGATATCGGCCGTCCCTTTCATCAATCACAATACTACCAGATGCGACTTTCCGCCGCCCGCGCAGGAAGACATCCCGGATCTTCCCCTTGAGGCTGAAGCCCTCATAGGGCGTATAATCGCAGTTTTCATGAAGTGCCGCAGAACTTACCGTCCATTCGGCCCGGGGGTCCAAAATTACGATGTCTGCGTCGCTTCCGGCCTGCAGGATACCCTTCTTCGGATAGAGGCCGAAATATTTGGCGGCATTGGTCGAGGTAACCTCGGAGAAGCGGTTGATATCCATCCGCCCCCGGTCCACCCCAAAGGAGTAAAGGAGGATCATGCGCAGCTCGATCCCGGGTGCCCCGTTGGGAATCTTTGAAAAGTCCTTCCGGCCCATCTCCTTCTGGCCCTTGAAATTGAAGGAACAGTGGTCGGTCCCCACAAACTGGATTTCGCCGTCGGCCAGGCCCTGCCAGAGGGCCTCCTGGTCCCGGCGTTCCCGAAGGGGCGGGCTCATGATGAACTTGGCTGCCTCGAAACTTTCAGATGCAGGCGTCCCGTAGCGGGATGAATCCAGGAGCAGATACTGTGGACAGGTTTCGGCAATGGTACGGACGCCGCGGTCCCGCAGCCGGTTGATGGCCGAAAGCCCGCGTGCCGTCGACAGGTGGACGACATGGTGGTTGGCGTGCAGCAGCTGGTTGACCGTCCCCAGGCGGACGATGGCCTCTTCTTCAAACTCATCGGGCCGGGTAATCTGGTGGTAGTAGGGGGAAAGATGTCCCAGGGCCCTCTCCCGTTTGACCAGGACATCGATCAGGAGGCCGTTTTCACAGTGAAAGCCCACTGTGGCTCCCAGGCGGTCCGATGCCTCCAGAAGGTCGTAGATCTCGTCCTCCTGGACCATCATCCGGTCCTTGTAGGCCATGTAGGCCTTGAATGAAGTAATGCCGCCTTCCACAATGGACGCTATCTCGCCTTTCAGGTCTTCATTCCACTCGGACAGACCCATGTGGAAGCCGTAATCGATGGAGCAGTTTCCGTCGGCTTTCCCATGCCAGCGTTCCAGGGCATGGGCCATGGTCTCCCCCTGTTCCTGGGAGACAAAGTCGAGGACAGTGGTCGTGCCGCCGGCCAGGGCAGCCCGGGTCCCCGACTGGAAGTCGTCGGCCGTGACGGTGCCCATGGATTCAAGCTGGAGGTGAGTGTGGGTTTCGATGCCGCCGGGCAGAAAATAGCAACCGGCGCATTCAATGACGGTTTCGCCTTCCTGGGGTGAGAGATCGCCGATGGCTTCAATGACCTCCCCCTTGATCCGGATACTTCCTGTAAGAGTCTGATCGGGAAGGACGATATAACCGTCCTTGAGTAATACGGTCTTTTCCATGCAATCCTCTTCAAAGAATTATGCCGGCAATCGAATCCGGCACAAAGGTTCAGGCAAGGCCCCTCCGGAAAACCGGAGGGGCTGCGTTTATTACAGATTCGGCCAGATTGCCGCGGCGCGTTCGGTCGTACGCGCCAGGATTTTTTCCTCATCAACCGTCAGGATCTCACGGTCTCTCATGACGGTCTTGCCGTTGATGACAACGTCGTTGGTCATACGGCCGTAACCGCCGAAGAGGAGGTGTCCCTTCCAGTTGTCCCCGCCAAAGGGAGTATGGGGATAGTAGTCCAGGGTGATCACGTCAGCATAGGCACCGGGCTTCAGGACGCCCAGCGGACGCTTGAAGTGCAGGGCCGCAATGGCCGGGTTGCCCTCATACTGCAGTTTCAGTGCTTCCCCGAAGCCCACGGTCGGATTGGCCAGACGGTGGGACTGCAGGATCTTCGAGACCTTGATGGACTCGAACATGTCGTGGGTATAGGCGTCCGTTCCAAGTCCCAGGCGGATGCCCCGGCGCAGCATGCCCAGGACGGGCGTGGCGCCGACGGCGTTGCCCATGTTGGACATGGGGTTGTGGACGACGGTCGTATCGGTCTCAGCCAGGATATCCAGCTCGCGGCCGTTGACATTGACAGCGTGGACCGCGATGGTCTTGGGACCCAGAAGTCCCCAGCCCAGGAGGCGTTCCGTGACGCGCATGTCATACTTCTCAAAGCTGTCGTACTGGTCTTCGCGGCCTTCCCCCACGTGGATGTGGTAGCCGGCATCGATGCCTTCCATGGCCACTTTCACCTTCTCCATGGTCTTGTCGGAGATGGTGAAGGAGGCGTGCATGCCGAACATACCCTTGATCATATCCTGCTCGTCGGTGTTCATGGCTTTGATGAAGTCGACGTTTTCCTTGATCTCGAGTCCGGCGATCTCCTCGCCGTCCCGGTCGGACAGCTCCATGGAGAAAGAGCCGCGGATGCCGATGTCCTTGGCCGCCTCAGCCAGCGTGAAAAGCGAGCCTGCTGCAGCGTTGGGGCTGGCGTGATGGTCGAAAAGGGTGGTGACCCCGTTTCTGATACTGTCGATGTAGGTCGTGTAGGCCGACAGCTCGTTGTCTTCCATGGTCAGGCTGCGGTCCAGGGCCCACCAGAGGTTCTCTAGGATCTCCGGGAAATTCCGGGTAGGCTTTGACACGCCCATGCCGCGGGCATAGGAGCTGTAAATGTGGGTGTGGGCGTTGATCATGCCGGGCATGATCACGCGGCCCTTGGCATCCAGGACTTCCTCGTCCGGATACTTGGCCTTCAGGTCTTCAAAATTGCCGACTTCCTCAATAACTTCGCCGACAATACGGATGGCTCCGTTTTCGTAATAGGGATGTTCAGGATCGTTCGTAACGAGTCTTCCGTTGCCAATAATCATCTTGTACCTCCTGTTAAATAGGTTGATCAATGCTGGGAGCAGTCATGCTCATTCTTCAGCAGCCAGGGAAATTCCGTGGTAACGGCTGTTATAACGGCTGCCATTTCCTTGCCGGCCAGAGCCTCCAGTTCAGCCGCCGGCGCATCAAATACACGTCCGCGTTCATCACGGATCCGGAAGGTTTCCTCAGCCAGCTTCAGGAAGCCGATATTCTCGGAGTCGACGAAGTCCTCGGCACTCCAGAACACAGTCAGCTTGTCCTTGTAAGGCTTGTCTGCGTGGGGGCAGAAGGTTGCGCAGTTGCCGCACTCATTGCACATGCCGTCGATGTGGACGATCTGTTCGGAGTTGGCAAAACCGGCCACCGGAATGGCCACGTTGGCCCGGTTGGGGCAGACTTCGGTGCAGATCCGGCAGACCTGGTCGCAGATCAGGCAGCGGCTGCCTTCCTCGGACGGCAGCTTGGCATCGGCCAGGACACCCCGGCGTTCCACGATGACCTTTTCAGCGACGGGGACCTGGACGTGGATGAAGTCGTGATCCAGACCTTCCTTCTCCAGGATATGCAGGGCGGCCTTTTTGGCGTCTCCCATGGCGGCAACGACGGTCGAGGGACCCTGACGGCAGTCTCCGACGACATAGACACCGTCAATGGAGCTTTCCATGGCCCCGGACAGGCGGGGATCCCCGTAGCTGTCCACGTTCATGCCCAGAGCTTCGAAGAGCCCCTTGTCAACCCGGGCGCCCGTGGCCCCGATAACGGTGTCGAATTCCAGGTTTTCAAATTCACCCGTCCCCGACATGGACCGGCGGCCCGACTCATCAAAGCCTCCCAAGGCCTGCTTTTCGCAGACCAGGGTCTTGCCGTCAAAGCTAACAGGTGCCAGAAGTTCGCGCCAGAGGACACCTTCCTCCATGGCCCCGTCAAATTCATCCTGGCTGGCCGGTGCGTACATCTCCGTCCTGCGGTAGACGATGGTGACCTCCGGGTCTCCGGGCATTCTCTTGGCCAGGCGGGCGGCGTCCATGGCCACATCGCCTGCACCGATGACTGCAATGCGGCGGCCCAGATCGCGGGCTCCGTCTTCCTTGGCGCTGATCAGGAAATCCAGCGCATCAAGGACACGTTCATTACCTTCCTTGAGCGGTGCACGGCCTTTTTCCCAGGCTCCGGTTGCGAGAACGACATAGTCGTAGGATCTTTTCAGTTCGTCCAGGCGGATCTGAGGGTCGGCGTTGAAATGGAAGTTGACGCCTGTGGCCTCCACCAGCTTGAAATCGCGGTCGATCTCT